>JASHUI010000186.1:0-3528 GCA_030040095.1 Streptosporangiaceae bacterium
GCGAACTACGGCCGGGCCGGCGGCGGCCGGGGGCCCCAAGGCCGTCCCCGCGGACGAGCCGAACGATCTGATCCGGCTGACCTGCCAGGTGTCCGCGGACGGGCTCGCCGAGGTATCCATCCGCGGCGATCTCGACCTGGCCACGGCCGACCGCACCGCCCGCTTCGTCAATGACGTCATCGACCGGCACGAGGGGACCGTGATCGCCGACCTGTCCGGGCTGACGTTCTGCGACGCGTGCGGCCTGGGCGCGCTGATCAGGATCGCCGCGCACGCCGAGCGGGCGGGCCGCCCGTTCGAGTTCACCAAGCCCTCCCGGCCGATCACCAGGATCATGCGGATTACCGGCGTCGATGAACGGCTGCCGGTGTCGGCGCTGGCCGGACTGGGCGCTGGCCCGCCCGGGTCCGGCGCGGAACGCGGTTAGCCGACGCCGCCGCCCCGGTCTGGCCGACGCGTCCGCGGGCGTTAGCTCTGCGTATAGATCGCGGCGATCTCCGCCGAATCGGTCACCCGCAGCTTGCGCCGGGCCCGCTCGTAGAACGTCGTCCGGCCCAGCCGGACGACCCGCGCGGCGCCGGGGCGAGCCCGCAGCTCGACCCGGTCGCCCGCGCAGACATGCGCGGCGACCTGGCCGTCCACCTCGACGGCGAGGTCGCCGCTGCCGGCCAGGATGTCCAGCGACAGGGTGTCGTTGAGCGACAGCACCAGCCCGCGGTTGAAGGCGGAGTGCGGCGAGGCGGGGGTAACCAGCAGGGCCTCGACCGACGGGCTCACGATCGGCCCGCCGGCCGAGAAGCTGTACGCGGTCGACCCGGTCGGGGTCGCCACCACGAGCGCATCGGCCGCGTAGCCGACGAACGGCTGGTCGTCGACCCGGACGGCGATCTGTCCGCCGCCGTGCCCGGGAAACCGGACCACCGCGACGTCGTTGAACGCGGTCATCGTCTGGTCACCGATGACGGCGTCCACCGCCAGCCTCGGCTCGAGCGTGAACTCCTGAGCATCGACCGAGGACAGCGCGTCCGGCAGGTCGGGCACGTCGATCTCGGCCAGGAATCCCAGCTTGCCGAGATTGACCCCGAGCACCGGAGCCCGCTGCCGATCGGCCAGCCGCATCGCGCGCAGCATCGTGCCGTCGCCGCCGAGGCTGACGATCAGGTCGGAGCGCCGGCCGAGTTCGCCGGGGGTGACGGCGATCGCGGCGCATCGCAGGCGCGTTATCTCGTCGACAATGCCGAGCACCTTTATCGACCGGCGCTCGGCCCAGTCAAGGACCGCGTTGACCGCCTCGGCGGAGTCCCGCTGCGGGTGCAACACCATGCCGACGGTATGCATGCCGTTAGCGTAGCCCCGGCCCGGGCCAGCCCCCAGGGCCGTCAGGACACCGGAGCCCCGGCGAGCACGGCGATGACGCCCAGCACCCCGGCGCCGACGATGGCCGTGACCACCCCGCGGCGCAGCCCCACCAGCCACACGGCCGCCACGGCCAGCACCCCGATCTGCCACAGGTGAGACAGCGCGAGGCCGAGCGGGATCGTGGCGCCGGCGATCGCGCCGATAGCCGCGGGCCCGGCTCCGGTCAAGAACGCCTGGACTCCGGGGTTGCCGCGAAGCCAGTCGAACCTGGACCCGCCGAACAGCACGAAGGCGAACGACGGCGTGAACGCCACCAACGAGGCCAGCAGCCCGCCGCCCACCCCGGCGGCGGCATAACCGACCACGGCCACGGTCTGCACCACCGGCCCGGGCGTCACCTGCCCGAGCGCGACCGCGCTGAGGAACTGGGCGCTGGTCATCCAGTGGTAGGTGTGCACGGCGTCGTGCTGCATGAGCGGGACGATCACGAATCCGCCGCCGTAGGACAGCGCGCCGACCTTGAACGCCACCCAGGCCACCGACAGCAGCCCTCCGGTCGCCACCGCCGGGGCCGCCAGCAGGGGCAGCAGGACGCCGTGCGGCCCGGCCGGGCGCCGGGGCGGGTGGCGCACCAGCGCCTCGGCCAGCCCGCAGCCGAGCAGGATCAGCACCAGATACGGACCGATCAGGGCGGCGGCCACACCGCCGACGACGAGGTAGCAGGACCATCTGGCCCGGGCCGCGCGGGCCGTCCCGGACCGCCGCCAGCTGGCGGGCATCAGGCCGATGGCCGCGCTGAGCGCCACCACCGGAACCGCCGCGTCCGCCCCGGCCGCGAGACCCCTGATCCACAGCGGCGGGCGGCCGGCCAGGAATAGCCAGGACAACGCCAGGATCACGATCAGGCCAGGCACGATGAAGCACGCGCCGCCGACCAGCGCTCCGAGCGGCCCCCGCAGCCGCCAGGCGCAGAAGATCGCGAGCTGCGTCGAGGCCGGCCCGGGCAGCATGTTGGTGGCCGCGACGCCGTCCTCGAATTCCCTGGCCGAGATCCAGCCGCGACGGTCCACGCACAGCGCCCGCAGCAGCGCGATGTGCGCCGGTGGCCCGCCGAACCCGGTGCAGCCGATGCGCCCCCACTCCCGGGCAATCGTCAGCAGCGACACCCGCGCCGGCGATGCGGCGATCGCGGCCGACGGCCCATCCGCCGAAGGAGCGGGCGCGTCATCCACCGAAGGAATCGGCGCGCCGGGCCCAGCCGGGCGGGGCGGCCACGAGTTCCCAGCCCGCGGTGGCCCGGACCGCGGCTGCCGACCTGGCTCACTCCGGCCCGGATCGGGAGTCTGCACCGCGGAACGCCTCCCGGTTAGCCAAGTCCAGAAAAATTATTCAATCGAGTTTGACATAATGAGGTCATGGCCGTCCCGGCTTCCCCCCAGGTACTGCGCATGCTGGCCCATGACCTGCGCTGGACGATCGTCGGCCTGCTCGTCCCCGGCGACCTGCGCACCGGCGAGATCGTGGCCCGGACCGGGCAGCCGCCCAGCCTGGTCTCCTACCATCTGGGCCGGCTCCGCGACGCGGGCCTGGTCAGCGTGCGGCGCAGCGCGGCCGACGGCCGGGACAGCTACCACACCCTGGACCTGGATGCGCTCGGACAAGCGGTCGCGGCAGTGGCGCGCCGGATCCACCCCGGGCTGCTGGCAGACGCCGCCGCGCGGCAGCCCGGCCCGCCATGGACGACGGCCGGGCCGGGTTCGCCCGCGCAGGCCCTGTTCATCTGCACCGGCAACAGCGCCCGGTCCCCGATGGCCGAGGGCTGGCTGAACCACCTGGGCGAGGGCCGGGTGACCGCGCGCAGCGCGGGCGTCACCCCGGCCCCGCTGCACCCGCTGGCCGTCGCGGCCATGGCCGAGCACGGCGTGGACATCAGCGGCCACCGGGCCACGCCGCTGGACGCCCTCGCCGGCCAGAGGTTCACGCGCGTGATCACGCTCTGCGACCGGGCCCGGGAGAACTGCGGCGACCTGCCCGCCCGGCCGGAGGCGGTCCACTGGAGCATCCCCAACCCGGCCCAGGCGCACCCGCCGGACCTGGACGCGTTCCGGGCCACGGCCCGGGAGCTAAGAAGCCGCATCCGCTATTTGCTGCCCGCGCTGCTCGAGTCCA
>JASHUI010000187.1:0-22559 GCA_030040095.1 Streptosporangiaceae bacterium
CTGCGCGGTCGGCCTCAGGTGCCGCGGCGGGTGCCTGCCCGGCCGGCGGCGCGGGCGCGGCCTGGGCGATGTCCGCCGTCGTGTGCTCGGCGAGACCGACGTCGCCCGTGCCGTTCTGCCGTCGGGCGATCAGCTCCGCCAGCAGCCTCGGCGTGTTCGCCTCCTCGAACAGCTCCCGCATCATCACCTTGACCTGGTGTCGCTCTTCGAGCTCGCGGAGAATATTGATCATTTGCAGCGAGTCGGCACCCAGATCGAAGAAGGACCCGTCGGCCCCGACCTCCTGCGGCTCATAACGGAGATGCCGTGCGGTCAGCTCGGTGATCTGCTGGACCAACTGATCGACTGATGTGCTGCTCTCTTCCATCTCCGCCTCCGTTACGGGCGTATTCCTGGGTACTTGGAGGAACGATTCGGGTCCTGTCCAATAGGTCTTGTGCTGGAAGCGATATCCGGGCAAGGCGATCCGGCCGCCGGCGGAGCCTTCCAGCAAGACCTGCCAGTCGATCTCGGCTCCCGCGCAGTGCAGCGCCGCCGCGGCGGCCCACATCGGATCGAGGCCCGCTCCCCTCCGCAACGTCGCCAGCACGTGCTGGCCCGGCAGCACCTGCCGGGCCAGGCTGCCGAGCGTGGCGCTCGGACCGATCTCCAGCAGCGCGGCGACGTCTGCGTCCCCGAGTGCGCCCAGAACCTTGTCAAAACGCACCGGCTCACGGATGTGCCGGAGGAAGTAGTCCGCGTCCGGAGTCCATCCCGCCGGGTGCAGGCGTCCGTCCAGCCCGCTGATGAACGGTATGGTGACCGGCTTGAAGGCCACGTCTCCCAGGAGGGAGCGAAACTCCGGCAGCATCGCCTCCATGGCGCTGGTGTGGAAGGCGTGCCCGACCGGCAGGCGCTTGCCGGTGATGTTCTGGTCGGTCAAGATCGCGCACAGCCGCTCGATCGCCGCGGGCGGGCCGGCCAGCACGTGCTGCTCCGGGCCGTTGACCGCGGCGAGTTCCACCCCGGCCACCTGGGCGGCGAGCCGTTCGGCGGTCTGGCGATCGGACGCGACCGCGGCCATCGCCCCTGGCGGGCAGTGACGCCGCATCAGCCGTCCTCGTTCCGCCGTGAGGCGCAGGCCGTCCTCGGCTGAGATGGCGCCGGCGGCGCACAGCGCCGCGTACTCCCCGACGCTGTGCCCCGCGACCAAGCCCGGCACCACGCCCGCCTGGCGCCACAGCCCGGTGATGGCGTGCTGCAACACGAACAGCGCAGGTTGCGCGGTGGCCGTGTCCGGCGTAGCTCCGGCCGGACCATCGCCGGTCAGCCAGTCGAGCAGGGATTCGCCGTAGGAATCCTGGTACCGGCGCCCGACGTCGCGAAGAGTCGCCCGCACCCGGGTGAACCGCTCATGGAGGGCGGCGGCCATGCCGGCGTAAGTGTCACCCTGGCCGCTGAAGATGAACGCGACCTGGTACGGGGCAGCACGCGTCGTGACGGGCTCGTCGCTGCGCCGTTCGCCGAGCCAGGAGCCGAGCTTGTCGGCGATCGCGGCCGGGGTCCGACCCTGGACGGTCAGCCGGCGAGGGAAGTGAACGCGCCCGGTCATGGTCGTGGTGACCAGGGCCGCCATGTCCGTGTCCGGATTCTCGAGCAGGTGGTCGCGAAGCGCGTGGACGTTGGCCCGCAGGGAGGCATCGTCGCGCCCCGACACTAAAACGAGGCCGGCCGACGGCGCGCGACGCGGGCGCGGCGCAGGAGCGGGTGCCTCCTGCACCACTATGTGGACGTTGGTCCCGCCAACCCCGAGCGAGGTCAGCCCGGCCATGCGGGGCGCGCTCGTGTCCGGCCACGGGGTCGCCCGCTGCGGGATGAAGAAGGGGCTGTTCGCGACGTCGAGCGCCGGGTTCACGTGGCTGAAGCCGGCAACGGGCGGGATGACGCCGTGCTTCAGCACGAGCAGCACCTTGATAAACCCTGCGATGCCGGCGCACACGTCCAGGTGTCCGATGTTGCCCTTGACCGAGCCGATGCCGCAGTAACCGGTCCGGTCGCTGTCTTGCCGGAACGCGGACGCGGCCGACTCAAACTCGATCGGATCGCCCTTGAGCGTGCCGGTTCCGTGCATCTCGACGTAGCCGATCGAATCCGCGCCGACGTCGGCCGAGGCCAGGGCACGCCGTATTGCCGCGTATTGTCCAGGGACACTCGGAGCGGTATAAGCGGTCTTGGTCGATCCGTCGTTGGTGACCGCCCATCCGCGAATAATGCCGTGAATGGTGTCACCGTCGGTAATCGCGCGTTCCAGGTCCTTGAGGACGACGGCGGCGACGCCCATTCCGCCCACCGTGCCGTCCGCCGCCGCGTCGAACGGCCGCAGTCGACCGCTCTTCGAAAGAATCGAGCCCTTGACGTAGTGGTAACCGAGCACCATGGGAACGTGCAGCGCCGTTGCCCCGGCGAGCGCGATGTCGCAATCCCCTGCGAGCACCGACCGGGCCGCCAGTTGCAGCGCCACCAGCGAGCTCGAGCAGGCGGTCTGGATGTTCACCGCGGGGCCGGTGAGCCCGAGACGGAAGGCCGTCCGGGTCGCCGTGAAGTCGGCGTGGTTGCCGATCATCGTTTCCATCCGGGACAGCCAGTTGTCGGCCTCGGTGTCCTGCAGCGCGTTGTTCAGCAGGTACGTCTGCATCGCGTAGAGGTGGTAACCGGTGCTGGCGTAGACGCCGATCCGCCGTCCCGCGGCCTCCCGCGGATATCCCGCGTTTTCAAGCGCGTGGTACGCGCATTCCAGAAACATCCGCTGCTGCGGATCGGTGATCAGCGCTTCGCGTGCGCTCGCGCGGAAGAACTGGGCGTCGAACCCGGCGATGTCATCCAGCACGGCGCTGGCACCGACGAAGTCGGGCCGCTGGTAGCGCTCCGCAGGCACGCCGGCGGCGGCGAGTTCGGCGTCGGTGAAGCGCCGGATGCGAGTGCTGCCATGGCGGATGATCCGCCAGAAATCTTCCGGGTTGTCGGCGCCCGGGAAGCGGAAGGCCATACCGATGATGGCGGCATGCTCAGTCATAGACGTTCTTCGGCGTGTGTCGCGCGGTTATGCGCCTCTTCTCGAAGGCGCCGTTCGTGATCATGTACAGCAAGATTCCCGTGCACAAGACGATCGCCAGCCCGTGGAACGCGGCCACCACCTGCAATGGTGAGTAGCGCTCGAGAAGAAGAGCGCACATCACCATCCCGAGCCCGAAGCTGGTGTTCTCCGCCGAGGCCGAAAGCCCGAACAACTGGCTGCGCACCTTGTCCGGAGTGTCC
This sequence comes from Streptosporangiaceae bacterium, assembly GCA_030040095.1. Lineage (GTDB taxonomy): Bacteria > Actinomycetota > Actinomycetes > Streptosporangiales > Streptosporangiaceae > JASHPR01. The sequence continues at coordinate 3,295 of JASHUI010000187.1, forward strand.
TGCAGCCGAGAGACGTAGGAGATCTCCGTCGTGCCATCCGCAATGCCGGCGATCAGCGCCGCGATGGCGGCCGGAAGAGCCTGCAGGCCGGTGAAGACCACGATGAACGCGCCGGACATCACACACGATCCCACGACGAAAACGCGTTCGCCGGGCGCCCTGCCGGTTCTCTTGGCGTACCGCCGCCACCCCTGCTGCGCGATGATGTTTCCTATCGCCCAGGTCGCCCAGAACTGGCTGATGAATGCCGCCGGATGGGATGGGTCAAGGGCACTCGAATAGATCGGGAGCGCGACGTTGTGCGACGAGGACCCGAGCCCATCGCATATCCGGACCGCGATCATTACAGCGAGGACCGGGTTGGCCCGCAGCGGCGCCAGCCACGCGTGCCGTCCGGTATCACCGCTGGCCGTGGTTTCGCCGCTCACCGGCTGCGCCCGGGTCCTGATCGGCAGCAGCAACAGAATCACCGCGGACACCAGATAGGTTGTGGCGTCCAGCCCGAAAGCCGCCGGGTAGCCGAAGCGCGCCACGACCAAGCCGGCCGACGCGAATCCCGCGACCATCGCCATGGAGCGGACCGTGACCAGCAGGCCGTTCGCCCGGACCCGCTGATCGGAACCGACAATCTCCGGAATGCTGCTGCGCAGCGCCACCTGCGACAGCGTCGAACACGCGCCAAGGACGATGGCAAGACCGAAGAGCAACGGAACTCGTGCGGAGTGGCCGGCCGATACCAGCACGACGAGCGCGACGGCCTGAGTCACATCCGCGCTGGCCATCAGCAGCTTGCGGTCCCGCCGAGAGACGAGCCGGCCGCTCGTGACTCCCGCGGCCACGGTCGCCGCCAGGCGAAGAGCCATGAACAGGCCCGTGATCAGCGCGCTCCCGGTGATGTGGTAGACGTAGATATTCAGCGCCACCATATCCAGGTAACTGCCGTATGCCGAGATGCCGTTACCCAGGGTCAGCAACCGAAAGTTGCGCATAGATTTCATGGCTCAAGGTTTCTCAGTTGGGCCACGAGTGGTGACGAGGTCACCGAAAAGCCGGTGCGCGGTGGACCGGGCCTCTTCGTAGGAGGCGAACCGCAGGTCTTCCCCGAGAGCCTCGCCGACCGCCGATGCCGTCTTGGAAAGCGCTCGCTTCAGGCTTTTCTCCGGTAGCGGCGGCTCATGCGGGCGCTGTGCCGCCAGGGTATCCGCCTGCGCTCGCAGTTCCTGGAGGTTATAGCGGCCGCGGTTCACCCACCACGGAAGGGTGGAGGTCACCTGGTAGGCCCAGTGCCGCCGGCATGCCTCTTCGAGGAGATCGCGGATTCCTTCGACGCGTTTCCTGCTCAGCCCCTGAGTCGTGTAGGTGAACTGATCCCGGTTCAGATTGAGCAGCAGGTCGTCGGTGTCCGAGACGCGAATTCCGTAGAGCTGGTCGGTGTAGGCCGACATCTCGTCGGGTGCCCGGCGAGCGAGCCGGTAGCGGCTTGATTTGATGGTGAGGACATAGTCACCAAACTGTTCCAGGAAGGCCAGCCATTGAAGGCTCCAGCTTATCGGTTCGTTCGGAACCCCGACGATGATGAATACATGCGTCTGAATGCCCGCGTCGTAAAGGTTCTCGAGGATCTTGCCGTAGTTGCGCGGATGGTTCCAGGTCTTCGATTCCTGCCGGAGGGTTTCGGGGTCGAGTGATTCCAGTCCCACCTGGACGGCACGGCATCCCGCCTCGGCCAGCGCAGCGCACACGCCGGGGTCGAGCAGCTTGTCGCTTGCCGTCATATAGCATTGCCACTCGGCCTTGTATCCGCGGCGGGCCAGTTCCCGGCCGATTTCCAGCTGACGCGGGATCGTCAGGAATTCGTCGACGATGTCGAAGCGCCTGGTGCCCAACGCCATCATGTGGTCGGCCACTCGTGCCGGCGACATCGATCTCGGCCGATGCAGAAACGAGTCGCTGCCCGCCGCGATCGCACAGAACGAGCACCGCATCGGGCAATTGGACATCGTATAGAGCGGAGGCACGAAGTCCGCGCTCCATTGCGAGGTCTGCCGGTCGAATATCGGCGTGGGCAGCGCGTCGAAGGACGTTGGATAATCCGGGCGCGGGTTCACCCGCACGACGTCTCCGTCCCGCCAGACGACCCCTGGCGCCGCCGCCGGCTCCCCTCCCTCTACCAAGCTCACGATCGGCTGGAATCCCTCGGAGTAAACGACGGCGTCCCAGTGGTCGAAGAACGGGGCGAATCTCGGGTCGGCGTAGGCGTCCATGACGCGGGTCCAGTAGTTGCCGCCCATGATTACCAGGACGCCTGGCAGCGCCTCTTTGATCATGGACGCCAGGACGCAGCCGCTCACCAGCTGGCGCTCATCCGAAATGCTGATGCCGTAGACATCCGGGCGCAGCGCCGCCGCCCGAGGTACTTCCACGTTCGCAAAGTAGTCATAGAAGACGTTATCTTCGCGATTCTTTAATATCCAGTTGAGCTCGTCGAAGTCCCCTTTGAAACAACTATGACTGCATCGCACGTTGTTGCGCTCGACGACGAAGGTCTCGATCTGAGATTCGACCCGGCTGGACACGGCCTCGAAGAGCACGCGCGCGTCATAACGCTCCGTGATCGTACTGTCGGGAGACCGGACAACGGACAGCGCGTTTTCGATACTGCCTCCGCCGAGCCCTCGGAGAACATACTCGACTGCCTTTATGTATCCGTATTCCTGCTCGACCCTGTGACCCCGTTCCGACAAAATGCCGGCCAGATACCCGATCCCCATCGGCAAATGCCATACGCTGGACACCGGCGGGTAGGACAATACGACAGTCGACTCTTTACGCATGCCATTCCTCCGGGCCGCCTGCGGGCAATCGGCAATGTCCCGTGTTAGTGCCGGGGGAGGGAGTCGAACCCCCATTATCTCGATGAGACCACCAATACAAGATCGGCTGCGTATACCAGCTTCCGCCACCCCGGCATGCCGCGACTATAAGTTAGCAAACTGTTAGCAGTCAACTAGCGCCAGCTAGCGGCCGGCCAGTAGCCAGCCGGCAGCCAACCCTTGACCTTTCGGCGGTCATGTGCTTTCGGCAGCCGCAGGACGCGGGCCCCGATCAGCGGTGCCCGGCCGGCGGGCGGGGCATCGACGTTCGCCATCACGCCGCCGAAGCCGGGAGGCGCTGACGTCAAGCACCTGACCACGGGCCAGGCTGATCCCCGACGATTCATAAGAAGACCCAACAAATGTGAACGAAGACCACCTAGATACGTGGGTCCGCGGCTCCCCGGATGCGCGGTTCGGCGGCGGCACGCCGACCCCGGCCGAGACGATAGAGCGCCCGGGACATGTCAATTCGTCGGCATCGCCCGCCCGGCGGCGCGGCCATTAGCATGGGGCAACGCCGTCGGAGGCGGACGAGACCGAGCCGCCGGCCTGGCGGCTGCTGGCTCCCGCCGCGGACCTGGTGACGCCGATGGCGGTCCGGGTGGCCGCCACGCTGCGACTGGCCGATCTGATGGCCGGTGGTGCCGAGCACGTCGGCGAGTTGGCGGAACGCAGCGGCGCCGACGCCGGCGCGCTGGGGCGGATGCTGCGCCACCTCGCCTGCCGCGGAGTGTTCGCGGAACGTTCGCCCGGACGGTTCACGATCAACGAGGTCAGCGACCTACCGCGGTCGGACCACCCGTCGGGAATGCGCAGGTGGTTCGACCTGGACGGGTTCGGCGGCCGGATGGACCTGGCATTCACGGGGCTGATGCACACGGCCCGCACCGGCCAGCCCGCGTGGGAAGCGGTGTTCGGCGCACCGTTCTGGGACTACCTCGCCGCCGACCGTGAGATGGCGGCCTCGTTCGACGCCACGATGGCGGGGCTGGTGCCTGGCGGCGGGTCGGCGTTCTAAGGGGCTCCATCTTCAATAGCGTGACTGGTCCGTTGTGCCTGCTGTTTCAGCATGGGCGGACCAGCGATGCTATTGGTCGGCCGCTGGGCGCCCGGCCGACAGTCCCATATGAGAAATTTGTCGGGCTAAATTGGCGGGATGGCCGTCGAGGCGCGCCGGGTTCTGGCTGGTCGTTGTTTCGGCTGTCCGTCAGTGTTCTTAAGCGCAGTCCGAAACCCGGCCGAGGGTGGTGCGGCCAGGCATGGGGTCGGCGGAGGGTGGTACGGCCGAGGGTCGTGCGGCGAGGGTGGTGCTGGTCAGGGGTGGCGGCGGCGGAGGGTGGTACGGCCGAGGATCGTGCGGCCACGGCGGTGCTGGTCAGGAGTGGTGCGGCCAGAGGTGGTGGCGGGTGGTACGGCCGAGGGTCGTGCGGCGAGGGTATTGCTGGTCAGGGGTGGTGGCGGCGGAGGGTGGTACGGCCGAGGGTGGTGCGGCCGGGGTGGTGCCGGCCAGGCACGGGTCGGCCGGCGGCGGGGGTCAGGTGCGAAGCCGGTAATGGAGATGAACGACACCGCTTCGGAAGCGGCGCTCGTCCAAGAGTTCGAGCCGGACGAGGACGTCGTCCGGCAGCGCGCGCTTTCCGCCGCCGACGATGACCGGGCCGAGGAACAGGTGGCACTCGTCGACCAGGCCCGCGGCGATCGCCTCGCCCGCGAGTTCGGCACCGGCGACCGTGATGTCGCGGGCCGAGGAGTCCTTGAGCTTTCTGATCGCTTCGGGACGGAAATCCCGCTCGATCCGCGTCCGCGCGCTCGACGGCGCCCGAAGCGTCCGGGAGTACACGATCTTTTCGGCCGCTCGCCAGATCTCCGCGAAGTCCCGGGCCACCGCGGCGTGATCGCCGCTGGCGCTTACGGTTTCCCAGAACACCATGGTCTCGTACATCCGGCGCCCGTACAGATAGGTGCCGATCGGCCGCTCGAGATCATTGACGGCCGCGTGCACCTCGTCATCTGGTGCCGCCCAGTCGAACTGGCCGTGCTTGTCCTCGACGTATCCGTCAAGCGACGCGATTGCCGAGTAGATCAGCTTGGCCATGGCGGCCTCCGCCGTTATCGATCGCTTCTGTCGAGCACATGGGGCGGCTCGCAAACCAGCACGGTAACCCCTCTGGTCACGGTAGACAACGGGGCTATATCACCGGTGGCCTGCCTCGCCCCCGCCGACCGGCCCATGGTCGGTGGGATGCCCGCCTGATGGCGGCTGAGCCGGAGGGAAGAACGGATCATGGTCCGGCAGGCCTAAGGCATGGCCCAGGGCTCGCAAGCCACGCCAAAACTCGAGTCCGTATGTCGTATCATCGGCCAGGACGAGCGGGGTAGCAGCCTTCAGAATACGAAGAACGGATGGACTAATGGAGGCCAGGACCTTGCGCGGCCTGGCGATCATTCGTGCATCGATAATACGTCCTAGCGCGTCAAGCCAGTTCAACATGTTCAGAAACTGTTCCTCTAGGTGCCCAGAGGGAGTCCTGCCCTTCCGGCTCAGGTGTTCGACTTGGTTCAGAACATCTCGCCAGTTGCTATCTTGAGCATTCAGGAATGACTCGCTGCAGGCCAGCGCGGCCTGCAGATCGCGTGAATTACGGCCATCCCGACTGGCGAGAAGAATAGTTACAATAGCCAGTGGAAAGCCGATTATCTGTACAAGGTCGCCGATATCGTTGAGCACAGAAGGCCTCCTGCATCTAAGCGCCGATCCATAAGTTCTGTACGTGACCCGTCGTGGGATCACGGGTGACCAGTGATTTTGTTCGTGAGGGTCTGACCGCAGCGCGGGCGCGGCCCCGCGTGCCGGGTATGCACCGGGTCCAAGCCGGTCAGCCGGGCTGGCGCTCCAGGGCGTCGAGGTCGCGTTCGGCGTAAAGGCGGTGCTGCCATTCCTCGTTGAGGATGGCGCGCAGGCAGCGGCTGACCGGGAAGCTCTCCGGTTCCGGGTAACCTGGCTCGGCGACCGGCCGGGTCACGCCGGCGAGTTGCTCGTCGGTGAGGTCGGCGAGCACCGACCGGACGGTGGCCATCCGGTCGGCGCGCAGGGCCAGCACCTGGTCCAGGGACGGGCGGGCGTCGCGGTCGCGGGGGATGCTGGGCTCCTCGGGCATCTCGTCGTGTGGCAGGTCCAGCGGATCCCAGGGCGACGGCTGGCCCAGGATGGCGCGGTTCACCCAGGCGTCAGTGGCGAAGACCAGGTGGCGCAGCGTCTCGATGAACGACCACTCGCCGTCGACCCGCTGGTGCAGCAATTCCGGGTCCAGGCCGCGGGCCCGGGCCACGGTCTGCTGCCACAGCGGCTCCAGTATGTCCCAGGCTTCGCGGTACCCGGCGGCGTCGGACGGGCGCATCTTGGCCCGGCCGGGGTGGCGGCGGTCGAGTTCGGCCTCCACCAGCGGCACGACGTCGACGCCGTTGATCCTGAGGTTCTTGATCTGGCCGCTGATGTCCATGTCCACTAGGTCCGCCCCGCGGATCGTGACCCCGGTCAGGTCGGCCAGGCGGAAGCGTGCGCCGGTGAGGTCGACGTTGTGAAAGTCGGCGCCGGTCAGGTAGACGTCCTCGAACCGGGCGCCGGACAGGTTCTTGTGGGTGAAGTCGGTCACCCGTGCAGCCTGCCACGAACGCGTGGCGCCTGGCCCGTGCGGGCAGCCGAGCGGTAGCAGTATTGGTGTGCGCTAACGATCTGTAATGGTTGAGGTTACGGTCCGTCATAGACCCGGGCATCAGCCTGCCGCCGGGGCTGCGCTGCCCCGTGCTGCCGGTGATGGGTGCGGCGTTGCTGTAGCTAGATGTGCACCAGGTTCGCACCCATCCCGGCCGGCTGCCCCGCGACGGCCCGCTCAGCGAGCACGACCGCCGGACTGACGCCCGCCGGCCGGCCGGGCAGGCGAAGCAGGCCAACCCCCGCGATTGAAGAGCATCAGGCGGGGCCCGGCCGGGCCACGTCGCTGTCGGCCAGCGTGTGCGCCGGGACCGGGGCGGGCGCGGAGGCGTGGTCGGCGCCTTCGGTCATCGCGGTGGCCCACAGCTCTCGCATACGGCGCCGCGAGGGCAGCAGCAGCGCCGCCACGAGCGCGCCGACACCCAGCAATGCCGCGGATACCGTGAACGCCACGCTGTAACCCCGCACGGCGGCCGCCGCGGGAGCCAGCGGCCCGGCGTGGTGCGCGGCCAGGTAGGTCGCCGTCGCCGTCAGGGCCAGCGTGCTCAGCGCGGCGGTTCCGATCGAGCCGCCCACCTGCTGCATGGTGTTGACCAGCGCGGAGGCCACGCCGGAGTCCTGCCGGGCAACCCCGGTGGTGGCGGTGTTGATGGCGGGGGCGAAGATCATGCCGAAGCCCAGGCCGAGCGCCAGCAGCGCGGGCAGGATGCGGCCGGCGTAGCTCGAGGTCACCGTGAGCTGGGTCAGGTAGGCCATCGCGCCGCCGCCGAGCAGCATGCCGGTCACGACGAGCGCCCGCGGCCCGACCCTCGGAAGCAGCACGATGCTGGAGCTGTTCGAGGCGAGCAAGATGCAGGAGATCATCGGCAGGAAGGCCAGCCCGCTGGTCATCGGGCTGTAGCCCTTGACCTGCTGGAGATAGTAGGTGAGGAACAGGAAGACGCCGAAGACCGAGATCCCGGTCAGGCCGACCGAGACATAGGCGCCGCCCCGGGTCCGGTCCGCGATGACCCGCAGCGGCAGCAGCGGGTGGCTGACCCGGCGCTCGGCGAGCACGAACGCGGCCAGCAGGATGGCCCCGGCGACGAGCGAGCCCACGGTCAGCGCCGCGGTCCAGCCGGCGAGTTCCGCGTGTGAGAAGCCGAAGACGATGAGGAAAAGCCCGGCCGAGGCGAGGACGGTTCCCAGCCAGTCCATCCGCGGGCGGCTGGCGGGCCGGTTGCTCCGCATGTACGTCAGCGCGCCGGCCACGGCGATCGCGGCGAAGACCAGGTTGACGTACAGGGTCCAGCGCCAGGACAAGTACTGCGTCAGCACGCCGCCGAGGATCAGGCCGACGGCGCCGCCGCCGCCGGCGACGGAGCCGAAGACGCCGAACGCCCGGCCGCGCTCGCGCGGGTCGCGGAAGGTGCTGACCAGGGTGCCCAGGGCGGACGGCGCGAGGATGGCGCCGAAGGCGCCCTGGAGTGTCCGGGCCACCACGAGCATCCCGAACGACACGGCGGCGCCGCCGAGCGCCGAGGAGAGCGCGAAGCCGGCGAGGCCGATGATGAAGACCCGCTTGCGGCTGAACATGTCGCCGAGTCGCCCGCCGAGCAGCAGCAAGCTGCCGAACGCCAGGGCGTACGCGGTCACGACCCACTGCCGGTCGTTGTTCGGGAAGCCGAGGGCGTGCTGGGCCGATGGCAGGGCGATGTTCACGACGGTGGCGTCCAGCACGACCATGAGCTGGGCGATGGCCACGATGACCAGGATGAGCCAGCGATGGTCGCTGGCCCCGGAAGGCCGCACGCTGCTACTGGAAGTTACCGACGACATGGTGAGCTGGCCTCCGGGGAAGGGATGCGGCGGGTAAGGGTCGTGATGTTCGGGGCGCGCCGGACGGTCATGCCGGGACCGCCGATCCGCCTGGTGCCGCGGCCGGTCCGCCCGGTGCCGCTGCCGCGGTCAGGCCCCCGGCCGCCTTGTCCAGGCTGTCCAGCAGCCGGTACAAGGTGGCCAGCTCCTCCTCGCTCAGCGCGCCGAAGATCTGGGTCAGAGCGCGCTCGCGGGCGGCGTTCGCCACCTCGAGGCATCCCTCGCCCGCTTCGGTGATCGCCACGAGCTTGGCCCGGCGGTCGGTGGCGTCCGGCCGGCGCTCGGCCAGGCCGAGGCGCTCCAGCCCGTCGACAATGTCGGTGATCGAGTGGGGGGACAGCCCGAAGTCGGCCGCCAGCGTGTTCTGCCGGACCGGCCCCTGCTCGCGCAGGCGCAGCAGCACCTTGGTCCGGGCCAACGACAGGCCGCAGCCGCTCATCTCGTCGTTGACCGCCCGGAACATCCGGTGATGCACGGCCAGGTACCGTTCGCCCACCTGCTCAGCAGTGATCATCGCTGGCCTCTGACATCCTCCGCCGCCGCTCCATCCTTGACAGAGATCACGTTGATGAATGTCATAATGAGGAGCATCACGGATTTATTCCGCGCCGCGGATCTCCGCCTCGCCGTCGTCCCCCGGGGGACGGGCCGGCCTAAACGGCTGGTTCGACGCGAGGCCGAGCGGCGATGGTGGCCGTGTGCCTACCGTGACGCCACAGGACGGATCAGTACGCGCGCCCGAAGATGAGCCGCTTCCCGTATGCGGACTTCTGATCGCACCGAACGCACAGGCCCTCCTCCGCCGGGCCCTCGGCCGGAATGCACCGCGGGGTGGCCGATGTCGCGGCCTTGATCTCGTCCTCGCACTCGGGCTCGCCGCAGTGGAACGCCAGGGCCCAGCCCGTCTTGACCGCCTCGGCGAAATCGGCCCACGAGTTGACCGTGGCCGTGTGGGAGTCCCTGAAGTCGGTCGCCCGCCGCAGCAGCAGGCTTTGCATCGCGTCGAGCTCGAACTGCAGCCGGGCGGGCGCCGAGTCGAGGGATACCGGCGTCTTGCCCTCGCCGAGCCGGGTGGACATCAGCGCGGAGCCCTCGGCCAGGTCACGGGGACCGAGCTCGAGCCGGACCGGCACGCCGCGCAGCTCCCAGTCGTTGAACTTGAAGCCAGGGGAGAGCTGGGGGCGGTTGTCCAGGTGCGCGCGGATGCCCGCCCGGCGCAGCCTTTCGGCCAGTTCCCTGGCCGAGGGCAGCACCTGCTCGGCCTGCTCGCCCCGGCCTATCGGCACGATCACCACCTGGTACGGAGCGAGCAGCGGGGGAAGGACGAGGCCCTTGTCGTCGCCGTGCGTCATGATCACGCCGCCAACCATCCGGGCGCTCATGCCCCACGACGTGGTATGGCAATACTCCAGTTCGCCGCTTTGCGCGGTGTACTGAATGTTGAAGGCCTTGGCGAAGTTCGTGCCCATATAGTGCGAGGTGCCGGACTGCAGTGCGCGCCCGTCGCGCATCATGCCTTCGACCGTGTACGTCCGCTGGGCGCCCGGGAAGCGCTCTCCCGGGGTCTTCTCGCCGTCGACCACCGGCATGGCGGCGATCTCCCGGGCCACCTTCGCGTACAGATCGAGCGCGAGCAGCGTCTCCCTCATCGCGTCGGCCTCGTCGGAATGCGCGGTGTGACCCTCCTGCCACAGGAACTCGGTCGTGCGCAGGAACATCCGCGGCCGCATCTCCCAGCGCACCACGTTCGCCCATTGGTTCAGCAGCATCGGCAGGTCCCGGTGCGAGCTGATCCACTTGGCCATCATCTCGCCGATCACGGTCTCCGACGTGGGCCGGACGACCAGCGGCTCCTCGAGTTCCTTGCCCCCCGCGTGGGTGACCACGGCGAGTTCGGGGGAGAAGCCCTCGACGTGCTCCGCTTCGCGCTGCAGGTAGCTCTCCGGGATCAGCAGCGGGAAGTAGGCGTTGTCGTGGCCGGTTTCCTTGATCCGCCGGTCGATGTCGGCCTGGAGCAGCTCCCAGATGCGGTAGCCGTAGGGGCGGATCACCATGGTGCCCCTGACCGGTCCCCGGTCGACAAGCTCGGCCTTGAAGACGAGCTCGTTGTACCAGGCCGAGAAGTCTTCGCTCTGCGGAGTCACTCCGCGTTCGTCCCGCGCCACAGGCAGAGGCTACGCTAAGCGCCGCGGCGACGCTGACATCACCCGGCGCGGATGATTCCCGGCAAGACAACCCGATGGCCCCCGGTCCGGTGCGTTCAGGACTGAGTCAGCCGGCGATGACCGTCCCGGATTTCATCCAGCTCAGGTGAACCGCAGCCGGCCCGCGGCGGAGCACGATGGGCCGATGGCAACGCCGACGGATCCGCTTGCCCTGCTGCGTACCCGCAACTACCTCGTCCTGCTGGCCGTCGCGGCGCTGGTGGGGGTGCCGGTCTCTGCCGCCGCGTACGGCTTCCTGGCTCTGGTCAGCTATGTGCAGAAGGAGATCTTCATCCACCTTCCGCACGGGCTCGGCTTCTCCACGGAACCGGCGTGGTGGCCGGTGCCGGTCGTCGCCGTCGGGGGCGTGCTGACCGGCCTGGCCATCATGTACCTGCCGGGCCGGGGAGGGCCGTCGCCGGCCGACGGCTTCAAGGTTCACGGCGCCCCGGCCCCGAGGGACCTGGCCGGGGTTGTCCTGGCCGCCCTGGCGACCTTGTGCTTCGGGGCGGTGCTGGGGCCCGAGGCGCCGCTGATCGCCCTGGGCGGAGGGCTGGTCATGCTCGCCGTGAGCCTGGCCCGGCGCCCGGTGCCCAAGCAGGCCGCCTCGGTGCTGGCCGCGGCCGGGGGCTTCGCGGCCATCAGCACTCTGCTGGGCTCCCCGATCCTGGGCGCCTTCCTGCTCATGGAGGCCTCCGGCCTGGGCGGCCCAACCCTGGGGCTCGTCCTGGTGCCGGGCTTGCTGGCCTCCGGTATCGGCTCCCTGATCTTCATCGGCCTGGGTGTCCTGACCGGCCTGGGCACGTTCTCGCTGGCGATCCCGGCCTTGCCCCACTTCGCCCGGCCCGACGTGGCCGAGTTCGGCTGGGCGGTGGTGATCGGGCTGGCCGCCCCCGTGCTCGGCCGGGGCATCAGGTGGACGGGAACGTTCCTGAAGCCGTACTCCGAGCGGTCTACGCTCTTGGTCGTCCCGCTCGCCGGAGCGGCGGTCGGGCTCCTCGCGTTCGCCTTCGCCGAGGGGACCGGCAAGCCAACGTCCGACGTGCTGTTCTCGGGCCAGTCTGAACTCGGTCCGCTGATCATCCACGCCGCGAGCTACAGCGTGGGGGCGACGGTGCTGCTGCTGGCCTGCAAGGGGCTGGCCTACGGGGTGTCGCTGGGCAGCTTCCGCGGCGGGCCGACGTTCCCCGCGCTGTATGTGGGCGCGGCGGGCGGCATCGCGATGTCCCATCTGCCGGGACTGTCGCTGGTGCCCGCGGTCGCGGCGGGGATGGGCGCGATGGCCGTGGTGATGCTGACTTTGCCGATGACCTCGGTCCTGCTGGCCACCCTGCTGTTCCTGTCCGACGGCCTGGCCGTGACGCCCCTGGTGATCGTGGCCGTCGTCGTCGCCTACGTGACGCACGCGCGGCTGGAGCCGCGGCCAGCCCCGTTAATCGCGGGCAGAAGAGGCATCACCCGTTGCGGGTGGACGGGTGGGCTCCCACCCGTTCGGGGTGAAGCGTCACGGCACCAGGCCGTCAGCGGCACCAGCCGACCAGCCGAATCCCGGTGATGATCTGGGGCGTGATGCGGATCACGTGATCCATCTGCCCGTCGGCCCACGGCTCCAGCAGCCCCATGTAGCGAGCCACCGCGGCGCGGTCGCTGACGAGACGAGCCGTCCCGGTGACGATCACGCTCCATCCGGTGTGCCGTTCCGGGTCGAGATCGTCGGCCTCATAGCAGACCACCGCGCCGTCATTCGAGGCGTGCCCGACGATCGCCGCGCCCAGATGAGACCGGATGATGATCGCCTTGTTGTCCACCAGGTGGTTGACCGGGCGGATCGCAGGCATCGCCTTCATGGTGAACACGATCCGGCCCAGCGCCACGTGGCTCAGCAGCTCCCAGGACTCCTCGTCGGTCAGCTTCAGCGCCTGGCGAGGCCGGGTCATCTGCATGATCCGTGCCCGTACCTGCTCGTCTCCCGCCACCTGCCCTCGCTAACATCTTGTGCGTTCCGCGGGCCACAGCGGCCACGCGCGCCGACACGGTGATGCATACTGCGTGGAACCGCAGCGGGGCAGGGGCAAAGGTCCCGGAACTGAGCGGTCGAGAGGACGACGCCGCAGCAGCAGGTCAGGGGCGTCCTCCGGGATACCCCGGATCGATCAGCCGGAGCCGGACGAGCTGCCGTCTCCAACCCGGCACCCGGGCAACATGGGCGGCGGCGATCGCCTTGAGCACCGCCTTCTGGTGTTCGCGGCTGTGGGCTTCTCGCCCGGAGCGCCACGTCCTCCATACCTGGTCGCGGAGCCGCTTGGGGACCCGGTACCAGTCGCGGCGGCACATCAGCCGCTCTCGGTCGATCCGTTCGTCGCAGCCGGGCACGGGACAGAGACCGCCAGGTCTCAGTAACCTCGTCGGCTGGCCGCCTGGCCCTCGGCCACGGCCCCTTGGTAAGGCCGCCGGGTTCTTGCGCTCCGCCAGCTGGGTCGTCATGGGTATCTCCTCGCATATCAAGCCAATGGGTTGAACGTTACAGAACGCCACCGGCATTCCGTGGGTCGGCGCGCCATCTGGACATCTCGACAATCCATGTCTACTGGCTGAGGGGGTTGCGGAACCCCGTTATCGCCGCGCCGGTCGGTCGGGGCATGGCCGCTCGGCGGCTGGCGCCGACCGAGTTGAATTCGACAGACCAGGGTCGTGACCTCGGCTGCCCGCCGGGGTAGGACCAGGGCAAGCAGCATGCGCGACGGAAGCGCACACGCCCCGAGGAACAGCAGCGGGGTGAGCGCTGCCGCCGGAGGCATCGGGGTAACGCCGGGGCGACCATGGCCAGTGCAGGCGGAGGAACAAGGCGGCCGGTTCGCGGGGCGAGGGTGATGAGCTGGCTGTCGAGGGTGTTCCAGCTCAACGCCGCGGGGCTCAACTGGCCGCGAGCCGTGCTGTTCTTGGACGTCGCCCTGGTGCCGCTGGTCGTCTTCTGGGCGATCGGGCACGAGCAGTATCTGCTCAGCGCACTGTTCGGCCTGCTGTTTGCCTGGCTGGCCGACCCGGGGGGCGGCTACGGGCAGCGCGCGTCGCACATCGCCGTCTTTGCGCTGATCGGCGCGGGGCTGACCGCGCTGGGGTTTGGCATCGGCGGGGACCCCTGGGGCTGGCTGGTGCTCGCGGCCTTCGCGGTAACGCTGGCGGCCGGGCTGGCGGTCGCATTCGGGGTGCGCAGGTTTGTTGTGGCCTTGCTGCTCAACCTGTGGTTCATCGTCGCGGTCGGAATCGGTTTCAGCTTCCATCATCACGCGCACATCACCAGCTACACCTGGGCTCAGGTGCTCGCCTGGGCCGGGGGGTCGGCGCTCTGGATCGCGGTGACGTTCGTCTGCTGGCTGTTCGGCGGGCGCCAGGACCGGCCGCAGCCCATCGCAGAGATCCCGGGCGACACCTCGCCGCGGAAGCTGACCGGCCCGTTGATCGTCTTTGCGGTGATCCGCGCTCTGGCCATAGCCGGCGCCGTCGCGCTGGCGTTCGGACTGGACCTGTCGCACGGCTACTGGATGCCGATCGCGGTCATGGTCGCGATGAAGCCGAGCCTCGAGCAGTCCACGTTCGTGGCCCTTCAGCGGCTCGCCGGCGCGCTGATCGGCGCGGTCGCAGCCGCGTTGCTGCTGTTGATACCGGCCAACGAAACCGGATCCAGACTGTTCGCGATCTCGCTCGGACTCGAGGTGATCGCGCTCGTCCTGTTCATGCACGGGGCGGCGATCCGCTTCTGGAACTACGCGCTCTACTGTGCCGCCATCGCGGCCGGCGTGCTCATCCTGGTGGACCTTCCGCAGCCCTCCAACTATGACGCCGAGGGCTACCGGGTGCTGTGGACGCTGTCCGGCGTGGGAATCGGCTTGCTCGTCTTGCTGCTGGCCGGCCTGCTCGCCAGGCGCGCGGCCAAGGCGCCGCCACAACAAGCCACGCAGCCAGCCTGAACGCCCCGAAGACGGGCCGCCCCGCTGTCGTCAGAGCGGGCTGGCGGCCGCGTTCTGGGCGTGCTCCTGCTCCAGCCCGCGGGCGATCCGGCGCAGGAAAGACCGCAGCGTCGCGCGGGCGAGGCGGGTGAGCAGCGCGTCATGGAGAACCTGGCCAGCCCGGCCAAGGGAAGGACGGTAACGTCCGGAGAGCTGAAGCTCTGACCGCTCGGGATCGATCGCCGTCAGCCGCAGTTCGCCCTCGAACCGGGGGAAGATCCCGGCCGGGCCGGCGGCCTCCCAGATGAACGGGATGACCAGGCTCCCGTCGGCCTGCTCGGCTCGGCCCAGGTGCACGGCTATGGTCTTGCCGAGCCAGCCCGGTCCGCCCGGTCCGACCCGGATCCGCGGCTCCTCCTGATCGCAGGCCTCGGCGTGCGCGGTCAGCCACGATGTGCCGGCGCTCAGCCGGGCCGCGATCACCGCCGTCGGCAGCTCCACCTGGACCGAGTCGGCGATGGTGACGGCAGCCGCGTGCGGGTGCGCGTCTGCCGGGACCGGGTAGGACCGGCGCGCTATTGCCGCGTCCCGCTCCGCGAGCACTGCGAGAGTGGTCGAGGCGAGCACCTCCCGCAGCGACGCGGTGGCCTTGGTCATCGTCTCGTGCATCGGGCACACGTCCTGCCAGCGGCACGGACCGTCGCCCAGCGCGCAGCGCTCCGAGGCCAGCGGTCCCTCGGCTGCCTCGATGACCTCGGCCAAGCTCACCTGACCGGGCGGCCGGGCCAGCCGGTGGCCGCCGTCCCGCCCGAAGGCCGACACCGCGATCCCGGCGTGCACCAGGTCTCCCAGGATCTGGGAGACGAACGTGCGTGGGATGTCCATCTCGGCCGAGATCTCGCGCAGTTTCTTCGGCCGTCCGCTCTCATAGGCCCGGGCGAGGCAGATGGCGGCGGCCGTCGCGTAGCTGCCGCGCTTGGAGAGCGTCACGTCCACGCGCCAAGTTTATCGAGCAGCTTGACGGACAAGTTAAGAGCTGAAACTCTACGTTGAGTTTAGGACTAAACATTTAACGCCCAACCGCACGTTAACCGAGGCGCCCCGGGCCGCGAGGCAAGGCCGCGTAGAAGCGAGGAGCTGTCATGCCGGGTGACGAGCGGCAACGGTCACGGGCTATGCGGCGGGCGCGCCCCCTTCGCACGCCGGGCGCTGCCGCCGGCGCGCGGAGTCGGCCAGGTGCCCGGTGAGCGCGTTCGACGCCGTGCAGGCCGACGAGACGGCGGTGCCGCCGGGCTCGTACACGGCGCCCCGGAGCTACCGCAAGGGTTCGCTCCTGGCCGACTGGCTGTCCTCCACCGACCACAAGATCATCGGTCACCTGTACCTGATCACCGCGTTCGGCTTCTTCCTCGTGGCGGGCCTGCTGGCGCTGATCATGCGGGTCCAGCTGATGGGGCCGGACAACCACGTCGTGTCGGACCAGCAGTACAACGAGCTGTTCACCATGCACGGCATCCTGATGCTGATCTTCTTCGCCACGCCGTTGTTCGTGGGATTCGCCAACGAACTGATGCCGCTGCAGATCGGCGCGCCAGACGTGGCGTTCCCCCGGCTGAACCTGCTCAGCTACTACTTCTTCCTGTTCTCCGGCCTGATCATGCTGGCCAGCTTCATCGTCCCGGGCGGCACCGCGTCGTTCGGCTGGTACGCGTACGCCCCGCTGACCAGTTCGCTGTACTCGCCGGGGGTGGGCGCGGACATGTTCATCATGGGCCTGGCGCTCTCGGGCCTCGGCACGATCCTGGGCGGGGTCAACTTCCTGACCACGATCTTCTGCATGCGCGCCCCCGGCATGACCATGTTCCGGATGCCGATCTTCACCTGGAACGTCCTCATCACCAGCATGCTGGTGCTGCTGGCCTTCCCCGTGCTGGCCGCCGCGCTGCTGGTGCTGGAGATCGACCGCAAGTTCGGCGCGCAGGTGTTCAGCGCCTCCAGCGGCGGGGCCATCCTGTGGCAGCACCTGTTCTGGTTCTTCGGCCATCCCGAGGTGTACATCCTGGCCATCCCCTTTTTCGGCGTGGCGACCGAGATCCTGCCGGTGTTCGCCCGTAAGCCGCTGTTCGGCTACAAGGGCCTGGTCGGCGCGACCATCGGGATCGCCGGCCTGTCCATGACCGTGTGGGCGCACCACATGTTCACCACCGGCGCGGTCCTGCTGCCGTTCTTCTCGTTCATGACCTTCCTGATCGCCGTGCCCACCGGGGTCAAGTTCTTCAACTGGATCGGCACGATCTGGCGCGGCCAGATCACCTTCGAAACCCCGATGCTGTTCATTCTCGGGTTCATGGTGGTGTTCTTGTTCGGCGGGCTGACCGGCGTCATGCTCGCCTCGCCGCCGCTGGACTTCGCGGTCAGCGATACGTACTTCGTGGTCGCGCACTTCCACTACGTGCTGTTCGGCACCGTGGTGTTCTGCATGTTCGGCGGGTTCTACTTCTGGTGGCCGAAGTGGACCGGCAAGATGCTCGACGACCGGCTCGGCAAGTGGCACTTCTGGTCGGTGTTCATCGGGTTCAACCTGACCTTCCTGGTGCAGCACTGGCTCGGCGTGATGGGCATGCCGCGCCGGGTGGCGAACTACCCGTTCCTGCCGCACCTGGCCACGACGCTGAACGACATCTCCTCGATCGGCGCGTTCATCCTGGGCGCGTCGAACTTCATCTTCTTCTACAACGTCTACAAGACCTGGAAGACGGGACAGCGGGTCACCGCCGACGACCCGTGGGGCTTCGCGAACTCGCTGGAGTGGGCGACGTCCTGCCCGCCGCCGCGGCACAACTTCACCTCGATTCCGCGCATCAGGTCCGAGCGGCCCGCGTTCGACCTGCACTACCCGCACATCCGGGCCGGCCGCGTCACGGACGAACACGGACGACCGGCATCCGAAGGGTCGCGCGACCGGGCACAGGCTGGGCAGCCAGGGAGCTAGCGGCGGCGGCCGCCTCCGGCGAACCGGCCTGACGCCGGCCCGACCGCGTCCGGGCGCGGGGGCCGCGCCAGCCCGCGAGCTTCCGTGAAGCGGACCAAAGTCCCTACCACCGGGCACCACGACGGCGTGGGGTGGAAAGGGGAGGTGAGTTTGCATGGCTGGACTGGTGCGGCGTGAGCCGCGCGGCGAGGTCGCTGACTTTTTCGGCCGGTTCGACCGCATGTTCGACGAGTGGGCGCGGATGATGCCGCTACGGGCGGCCTTCGGCCGCTGGCCGGAGGAGGAAGGCCTGCTTCGCGTCGAGGAGTACCGGGAGGACGGGACCCTGGTGGTGCGGGCCGATCTTCCCGGCATCGATCCGGAGAAGGATGTCGAGCTGACCGTCTCGGACGGGATGCTTCGCATCCAGGCCGAGCGCCGCGAGGAGGAGAAGAAGGAGGACAAGGGCTACCTGCGCCGGGAACTTCGCTACGGGTCGTTGTCCCGGACGCTGCCCCTTCCCGAGGGCGTGACCGAGTCCGACATCAAGGCGACCTACAAGGCGGGAATCCTGGAGGTCCGGATTCCGGAGCCGCGGCAGGAGTCGCCCAAGAAGATCCCGATCACCCGGTCCTGACCGGGGGCCGACCCGGATGGCGCCTGCGGGGCTCGCATCCGCACGGCGCCATCCTCGGGTGGTCGCACGCCGGGAGGTGGCGATGATGTTCAGCGATCGCGCGGACGCTGGGCGCCAGCTGGCCGCGAAACTGCGATACCTGGCAGGCGCGCCCGTGGTGGTGCTGGGCCTGCCGCGCGGCGGCGTCCCCGTCGCCGCGGAGGTTGCCGACGCGCTGGGGGCGCCCCTCGACGTGATCGTGGTCCGAAAGCTGGGCGTCCCGTTCCAGCCGGAGCTGGGGATGGGCGCCGTCGGCGAGGACGGGATCCGGGTCATCGACCCCGAGATCGTTGCCGCCGCCGAGGTCACGCCGGAAGAGCTGGTCGCCGTCGAGGCGCGGGAGCGGGCGGAAGTCGCCCGCCGGGCCAGGCGTTACCGGGGCGGATGGCCGCGGGTTCCGCTCGCGGGCCGGGTCGCGGTGATCGTGGATGATGGCATCGCCACCGGGTCGACGGCCAGGGCGGCGTGCCGGATCGCCCGGGCGATGGGGGCGGCGCGGGTGGTGCTGGCCGTGCCGGTGGCGCCGGCCGGATGGCAGGACCGGATCGGGGCCGATGCCGACGAGCTGGTCGCCGTCGCCACCCCCGGGTTCTTCTACGCGATCGGCGAGCAGTACCGGGACTTCGCGCAGACGCCCGACGAGACGGTCATCGCCTGCCTGGAGGCGCGGCGTGCCGCCACCGCCTCGCCCGCGGCGGATCCGCCCGGCGATGACATGGAGGTGGAGGTCGTCGCCGAAGGTGCCCGGCTGCCAGGCCTGCTGAGCGTACCCGCGGGGGCATCGGGGGTGGTGTTGTTCGCTCACGGCAGCGGCAGCAGCCGTTTCAGCCCGCGCAACCAGTACGTGGCCTCGGTGCTGCGCCAGGCGGGCCTCGGAACCTTGCTGTTCGACCTGCTCACGGCGGAGGAGGAGCTGGACAGGGCCAACGTGTTCGACATCGGTCTGCTGGCCCGGCGGCTGGCCGGCGCCACCCAGTGGCTGCGCGCCCGGCCCGGTGCGGCCGCCTGGGCGGTGGGCTACT
>JASHUI010000188.1:0-3046 GCA_030040095.1 Streptosporangiaceae bacterium
TGCTGCGGCGGGCGCGGAGAACGCCACGACGTCCCGCGCCGCGGGGGCCAGCAGCAGCCCGCCGGCCACGGCCGGGGTGGGGAAGTGATTGGCCACCGCGCCGATCGACGCCTGCTGCCGGATGGCGCCGGTCGCGGGATCGAGCCCGTACAGCACGCCGTTCTGGCCGATGGTCCAGACCCGGCCCGCGGCGACGATGGCCGGCCCGCCTCCGGTTCCCGAACTCCACAGCAGGTGCAGGGAGGGCGGGGACTGATCCGCCCGGACCGCGATGATGCCGGTGCGGCACGGGAGGTAGACGGTCATGCCGGTCAGCGCGAAGCCGCCGTCGATGTCGTCGTCGCAGGCCGGTCCGAGCGTGGCCTGCTGGCCGCCGATGCCGCCGAGGCGGGCGCCGTCGAGCAGGTAGACGATGGCCGACTTGCCGGTCAGGATCACCTGGCCGTCGGGCAGCAACACCGGCGCGACCGACATGTCCAGGTCCTGGGCGTTGTTGGTGGCCCAGTCGGTCGGCGCGAAGTACTGCAGCAGCCGCATGTCCGGCGACAGCTCCAGCACCGAGTCGCTGTTGTCGTAGCCTTGCGACGAGGAGTGCACCGAGCCGTTCCCGGTGGCGACCCAGACGTGCCCGGCCGCGTCGACCACGGGCGCGGCGCCCCCCATCCAGACCGCGCCCTGCGACTGCCCTGGCGCCGCGTCGACGGTGAACACCAGCGGCCTGCCGCCGGTCTCCGGTGCCGCCATCACCCGGCCCCGGTAGCTGGCGCAGTCCCCGAAGTTCCCGCCCATGCCGAAGACCACCCGGCCCTCGTCCAGCGTCAGCCCGGTGCGCTGCAGCAGCGCGGCGGTGTCCACCCCGCGCGGGTCCACGTCCTGGGTCATGTCGGTCCGGCCGGTGGCGGTGTCCAGGCCGGCCAGCACGTGGGCGGGCGCGCCGCGCACGAGCTCGTCGGCCACCACGAAGATCTCGTTCCGGGACGGGTCGATCACCGGCGTGCCGGTGATGCCGACGACCGGCGTGATATCGCCGCAGGGCAGGTCGCCCGAGGGCACCGGGCTGGCCAGGTGCGACGACCAGACCACCGCGCCGGTGGCGGCCGAGAGCGCGTACACGGTGTCGTTCTCCGTGGCCACGTACACCAGCCCGGCGAACAGCAGCGGCTCGCCGTAGATCTGGCCGTCGAGCACGGGCGAGGTCCAGGCCCGGGTCCTCGTGTCGACCCCGGTGACCGGCCCCGCGACGCCGGTCCCCGCCGGGCTCCCGTGGTACACCGTCCAGGACCCCGGCCCGGCCGGATCCGGCGAGGCGCCGGCCCCGCCGGCCGCCAAGACGGCGGCCGCGCTGATCGCCGAGGCCAGGGCGAGGAAGGCGGGCTTGCGCACCGTCAAAGCCTAGCGAGCGCGCGGGGCCCGGCCGGCGCTGACCAGTCACGTGCCTGGGGGTTAACCCCCGGGTGAAGACGGGCGGTAGCCGCGTTCCCGCCGGGGCACTCCGTTCCTAGCGTGATCTCTGCATGGCACGCGCCCGCGCGCCATCCAGGAGGTCACCTCATGATCGAGGTCTGTGGTCTGACCAAGCGTTACGGCCGCACGGTCGCGGTCGACGCGCTCAGCTTCGACGTGCGGCCCGGTGCCGTGACCGGGTTTCTCGGCCCCAACGGGTCGGGCAAGTCCACCACGATGCGGCTGATCCTTGACCTGGACCGGCCCGATGCCGGCCAGGCCAGGATCGCCGGCCGCCGCTTCAGGGACCTGCGCTGGCCGCTGCGCGAGGTCGGCTCGCTGCTGGAGGCCAGGGCGTTCCACCCGGGCCGCAGTGCCCGCGACCACCTCGCCGCGCTGGCGGCCAGCAACGGCATCCCGCGGCGCCGGATCGAGGAGGTGCTCGGCCTGGTGGGCCTGGCCGACGCCGCGCGCCGCCGGGCCGGGACGTTCTCGCTCGGCATGGGCCAGCGGCTGGGCCTGGCGGCGGCGCTGCTGGGCGACCCGCCGGTGCTGCTGCTCGACGAGCCGGTGAACGGGCTCGACCCGGCCGGGATCCGCTGGGTCCGGGACCTGCTGCGGTCGCTGGCCGCGCAGGGCCGGGTGGTGTTCGTCTCCAGCCACCTGATCAGCGAGATGGCCCTGCTGGCCGAGCACCTGGTGGTCATCGGGCAGGGACGGCTGCTCGCCGATACATCCGTCGCCGAGATGTCATCCCGGGCGGCGTCGCTGGAGGAGGCGTTCCTGGAGCTCACGTCATGACCGCCGCGGCCACCCGCCTGCCGGCCGGGCGTTACGGCTTCCGGCACGCGGCCCGGATGGAGTGGATCAAGCTGCGCAGCCTGCGGTCCACCTGGTGGACGCTGGTCGTCGCGGCCGTCGGCGCGATCGGCATCGGCGTCGCGGTGGGGATCGGTACCAGGAACCGCGGCGCGGACCTGACCAACAACGCGCTGGCCGGGATCATCCCGTCCCTGTTGCTGGTCGGCGTGCTCGGGGCGCTGGCGATGACCAGCGAGTACTCATCCGGGTTGATCCGGGCGACGCTGTCCGCGGCCCCGCGCAGGCCGTTGCTGCTGGCCGCGAAGGCCGCCGTGTTCGGCGGGCTGGCCCTGGTCGTCGGGGAGGGCGCCTCGTTCGTCGCGTTCTTCGCGGGCGGCGCCGCCCTGCGGCACGGCATCCCGGCGCCGGCCCTGACCCAGACCGGCGTGCTGCGCGCCGTGCTCCTGTCCGGGGTCAGCTCCGGCCTGATCGGGCTGCTCGGACTCGGGCTCGGGGCCATCGTCCGGCACTCGGGGGCCGCGATCGGGGTGGTCGTCGGCGGGGTGTACGTGCTCCCGACGATCGTCGGCGGGATCGCGCGCGGGCTGGGCGCCTACATGCCGATCGACATCATCGGGAACTCGCTGACCACGACGAAGCCGGAGCCCTGCCCGGCGCCCTCCGGCCAGTGCGTGCACTTCCTTTCGGCCTGGACGGGCCTCGGCCTGCTGGGCCTGTACGCGGCGGCGGCGCTGGCGGCCGGCGGCTGGCTGCTCGCCCGGCGCGACGCCTGAGCGGAGAA
>JASHUI010000189.1:0-6746 GCA_030040095.1 Streptosporangiaceae bacterium
TCGGCTCCCCCACTCCCCCGATGACCGCCACCGCCGCCCCCGTCACCGGCCTGGACGGCTGGCGGGACCTGCCCGCGGCGCAACAGCCGGAGTGGCCGGACCCCTCGCGGCTCCGGGCGGTGACCGACGAGCTGGCCGGGCTGCCCCCGCTGGTCTTCGCCGGCGAGTGCGATCTCTTGCGCGAGCGGCTCGCGGCCGTGAGCCGGGGCGAGGCGTTCGTGCTCCAGGGCGGCGACTGCGCGGAGACGTTCGCGGGCGGCACAGCCGACGCGGTCCGGGCCAAACTTCAGACGCTGCTGCAGATGGCGGTGGTCCTCACCTACGGCGCGAGCGTGCCCGTCGTCAAGATCGGCAGGATGGCGGGCCAGTTCGCCAAGCCTCGCTCGCGGCCGACCGAGACGCGCGACGGCGTCGAGCTGCCGACCTACCGGGGCGATGCGATCAACGGGATCGAGTTCACGGCGCCGGCGCGCACCCCGGACCCGGCCCGGCTGCTGCGCGCGTATCACTGCTCAGCGGTGACGCTGAACCTGTGCCGCGCTTTCGCCACCGGCGGTTACGCGGACCTGCACCAGGTGCACGCCTGGAACCAGGATTTTGTCAGCGAGAGCCCGGCCGGGCAGCGATATGAGCGGCTGGCCGGGGAGATCGACCGGGCGCTGGCGTTCATGCGGGCCTGCGGCGCCGACCCCGAGGAACTGCACGCGGTCGAGTTCTACTCCAGCCACGAGGCTCTGCTGCTCGACTACGAGCACGCGCTGACCCGGCTGGACTCCCGGACGGGCCTGCCCTACGACACCTCGGCGCACTTTGTGTGGGTGGGCGAGCGGACCAGGGACGCCGACGGGGCGCACGTCGAGTTCGCGAGCAGCATCCGCAACCCGGTCGGGGTCAAGATCGGCCCGGACGCCACCCGGGCCGACGTGCTCGGGCTGATCGACAGGCTGAACCCCGGGCGCGAGCCGGGACGGCTGACCCTGATCACCCGGATGGGCGCGAGCCGGGTCCGGGACGCGCTGCCGCCGCTTGTCCAGGCCGTCCGCGCCGAGGGCATCGAGGTTCCGTGGGTGTGCGACCCCATGCACGGCAACACGTTCGAGGCGCCGAGCGGGCACAAGACCCGCCGGTTCGACGACGTACTGGACGAGGTCCAGGGGTTCTTCGAGGTGCACCGCCGCCTCGGCACTCACCCTGGCGGCATCCACATCGAGTTCACCGGCGACAACGTCACCGAGTGCGTCGGCGGCAGCCACGAGATCGTGGCCGACGACCTCTACCAGCGCTACGAGACCGCCTGCGACCCGCGGCTCAACCGCGGCCAGGCGCTCGACCTGGCCTTCATGGTCGCCGAGAGCTACCGGACCCGCCCAGGCGCCTGACCGGCGGCGCCGCCGCGACCCGGCGCGGCAGGCGGGTCAGTTGATGTCGAACTCGTTCCCTTCCGGGTCTCGCATCGCGATCGCGTAGTGGTCGATGCCGTCCAGCTCGAACACGCCGACGATCGTGGCGCCGAGCGCGGCCAGCCGCTCCGCCTCGGCGTTGACGCGCTGCTTGCGGGTCTCGATCGGGACGTCGCGCCCGTCGACGATGCTCGCGCTGCTGACGGTTATGTCCAAGTGCAGCCGGTTCTTAACGCTCTTGCCCTCGGGCACGACCTGGAACCAGATGCCCGGACCGCGGCCGTCCGGGTCGATGATCCGGTCGTCGCCCACGCCCAGGTCCTCCTCGGGCAGCCCGACGTCGCGCCAGTAGTCATCCCAGCTGGCGAAGCCGGCCGGGGGCGGCTCGATCTGATATCCCAGGGCGGCGGCCCAGAAGCGGGCCAGCGGTGCGGGCTCGGCGCAGTCGATCACCAGCTGGAATCGGGCAGCCATCGGGCCTCCTGCTCACGTCGGCGGTTCGCGACCAGCTTGCCCGAGGCCTCTGACAAACCCCGGCCGGCGATTCCCCCCGGCGGACTGTCAGACCCCGCCTAGTAGAGACCCGGCTCCGGGCTGCTGGTGACGCTCACACCGTGGCTGGCGAGCACCTCGGCAACCTGGTCCGGCTGGTCGGGCGTGATCACCGGCCGCACCTGCCCGCCCGCGTAGATGACCAGGCCCGACCGCTTGCGCGGCCGGCGGATATCGAAGTTGAACCAGTGCACGAAGTCGTTGCTGCCGTGGATGCGCCACCGGCCGAGCGGGCCCAGGTTCACCCGGCGCACCTCTCGGATCGCCGAGTACGGCACGTGCTTCGGGCCGACCGGGAAGTAGTAGTGACGGATGACCAGTTCCTGATCGGTGCAGATCACCCTGCCGTCGTCATACTCGGCCATAACCACGCCGCCAACCGTACCGCAGGCGCCCGGTCACGCGGACTTTCGCCGCGGGCGGGCCGCCTGGCTAGCGGACCGGGGTGGCGACCGGCTCCCAGTCGGGGCGCAGCGCCATGCCCGACTTGCCGTTCTCGCCGAGCTTCACTCCCAGCACCTGGTGCAGCTGGATCTGGTTGCGCTCGAAGCCGAGCCGGGACCCGGCCATGTAGAGCCGCCAGACCCGGGCCGTGCCCTCGCCGACCTCGGCGACCGCCTCGTCCCAGTGCTCGTCCAGATTCGCGCACCAGCCCGCCAGCGTCTTGGCGTAGTGCTCCCGCAGGTTCTCCTCGTGCCGGACCTCGAAGCCCGTGTCGTGCATCATCGACACCAGGCAGCCAGCGGACTCGAGCTCGCCGTCCGGGAACACGTACCGGTAGATGAACCCGTCCGGCCGCCGGGCGGGCTCGGTGTCGTCGACGCGGGTGATGCAGTGGTTCAGCAGCCGCCCCTCCGGCTTCAATTTGCCGTAAAGGAACGCGAAGTAGCCCGGCAGCTGGGCCTTGCCGATGTGCTCGGTCAGCCCGATCGAGCTGACCGCGTCGAAGCCGGTCTCCCGCACGTCCCGGTAGTCCAGGTGACGAACCTCGGCCAGGTCCGACAGGCCCCGCTCCTCGATCGCCCGCTGCGCCCACAGCGCCTGCTGCTCGGACAGGGTCACGCCGAGCGCCTTCACGCCGTACTCGCGGGCCGCGTGCATGACCATGCCGCCCCAGCCGCAGCCCACGTCGAGCAGGCGCATCCCGGGCTGGAGCCCGATCTTGCGGGCGACGAGGTCATGCTTGTAGAACTGCGCCTCCTCGAGCGTGGCGTCCTCGGTCGGGTAGCAGGCGCAGGTATAGGCCATGGACGGCCCGAGCACCCACTCGTAGAACGTGTTGGACACGTCGTAGTGGTGCGAGATCGCGGACGCGTCGCGGCCCCGCGAGTGCCGCCGGCCCGACAGCGACCTCCGGCGGATCCGCACCTCCTGCGGCGGCGGCGCTACCCGCGGGAAGAGGACCTTCGGCCCGCCAAGCTCGCGCAGCAGCCGCAGCCGTTCCGGCCAGCCCATGTGCATCGTCTGCAGCCCGGTCATGCGGGCCAGCGCCGAGTGCATGTCGCCGGCCACGTCGAGGTGGCCGGACACGTACGCCCGGGCCAGCCCCATAGCGCCAGGCGCCTGGGCCAGGTAGGACACGGCGACCGGCGACCGCACCGTGATCTTCACCGCCGCGCCGGGGATGCCGGCCCGGCTCCCGTCATAGGCGCGGAACTCGACCGGCGCGTCCGGCCCGGCCAGCGCCTCGAATACGTCCGCCAGTGGCATGCCCGTCTCCTTCGTCACTTTCCGCGAACGCACTTCTCGTAGAGCCCGGCGAGCCGGCCTTCTGGGTCATAATCGTGCTTCAGCGCCGCATATTCCGACCCGTTGTAGAGCGCCCAGAACTCCGGCTCCGGGTAGAACGATGTCGAGTACAGGCCCTTGTGCCCGCCCAGCGCGGTGACCTCGTCCTCGATCTGCCGGTTGTAGTGGCCGTCGACGGCGCCGGGCGGCAGCGCGACCGTGCCCCAGAACCCGAAGTTCACGTAGGCCTGGCCGGGCCGCAGCGGGTACAGCGGCCACGTGCGGTCGCCGCGCAGCCGCAGCGGGCACATCCATACCGGGCTCATGCCCACCCGGTCGGCGAAGAAGCGCAGGAACTCGGCCCCGCGCTCGACCGGGATCTCGACATCCTGAATGACGTCCTCGTGCTCGGGGCGGCCGCGACCGGCGTTCAGGGCGGCGGACAGGCCGTGCCTGCGGTCGAAGGCGACGAGCTTGCGGTAGGTGTCCGAGCGGCGGTACCGGCGCGGCCAGGCCCGGCGGATCACCGGGTTCTGCACGCCGAACGGCCGCGAGCACCAGAACCAGTCGGTGTCCCAGCGCCACAGGTAGTCGCGGATGGTGAGGAAGTCCTCCTTCGGGCCGCGGACCGACCGGTAGTAGATCCGCTCACGGGTGTAGTCACTCAGCCACGGCGCCACGTCGCTGAACGCCCCGACGGTCAGGTACATCTCGTCCAGGCTGAACGCCGTGCCGTCCACGAAGTCCGCCCGGTGCCCGCCGAGGCTGCCGTCCCTTGCGATCTGCGCGACCGCGTCCATGCACGCCTCGGGAGTGTCGTAACGGAAATGGCGCACGTGAACGAACGGCGAGACCGGCTCGAGCTCGATCGTGAGCGCGAGCGCGTAGCCCAGCGTGCCGTAGGAGTTCGGGAAGCCCCGGTAGAGCGCGGCGTGCTCGCCCGAGTCGGTGGCGGTGACCACCCGGCCGTCGCCGGTGAGGATCTCCAGCTCGGCGACGGACTCGTGCGGCATGCCGTTGCGCAGGGAGCTGGACTCGATGCCCAGGCCGGTCACCGCGCCGCCCAGCGTGATCGTCTTCAGCTGAGGCACGACCAGCGGCATCAGGCCGTGCCGCAGGGTGGCGTCGGCCAGGTCCTCGTAGGTGGTCATGCCGCCGACCAGCGCGGTGCGCGATCCCGGGTCGACGCACAGCACCCGCCCGAAGGCGGACACGTCGAGCTGGGCAGGCGGCGCTGGCGGGGTCGTCCCCCCGGGCCGGTACCTGGCGGGGACGGCGTCGCGGAACCGGAACAGGTTCGACGTCTGCTTGGCCAGGCGGACCGGGCTGCCGGGCGGGATCGCCGCGTAGGCACGCCGCAGCTCGGCCACGGCCGCTCGGTAACCAGGCGGCGCACTCGCCGCCAGGCTCGGCGCCGCGGGCAGCGTGCCCGACGCGTCTGGATCCTTCATGCCTGTGACGTCGGTCACTCAGCCCTCCCATGAGCTCGCCCGGCCCGGACCGGGCCTCAGGGCGAGGATGCACGCCCGAGGGCCGATGAGCAAGTTCCCGGCGGTGGAACGGACGCTAGCCTCGCGGGGGCCGGGCAGCCCGGGCGGCGGCTTAGAGTGGCCCGCATGCGGATCGCCCTGATCAACTCCGGCCTGGGGCTGCTCGCGACCGCCGCCGAGCTGCATCGCCTCCGGCCCGACGCCGACCTGGTACTGGCCATGGACCCGGACGGGATGCCCTGGGGGCCGCGAACCCCCGACGACATCGCCGCGCGCTCGCTCGCTGCGGCCCGCGCGGCCGCGAAGCTGCACCCCGACGTGCTGGTGTTCGCCTGTAACACCGGCACCGTGCACGCCATCGGCGCGCTGCGGGCCGAGTTCGAGCCGGCCATCCCGGTGGTCGGCACCGTGCCGGCGATCAAGCCAGCTGCGGCGGCCGGCGGCTCGGTCGCGATCTGGGCCACGGTCGCCACCACGGCCAGCGAGTACCAGCGCCGGCTCATCGCCGAGTTCGCGGGCTCGGCCCGGGTCACCGCGGTCGCCTGCCCCGGCCTGGCCGACGCGGTCGACGCCGGGGACGAGGCGGGCACCCGGGCCGCCGTGGCGCTGGCCGCCTCGCGCACACCGGACGACTGCGACTCGGTCGTGCTCGGCTGCACCGAGTACGAGCTCGCCGCCGGGCTGATCGGCGCGGCACTGCCGGGCATCACCCTGTTCCGCTCGGCCCCCGCCGTCGCCGCCCAGGCCCTGCGCCGGGCCAACCCCGGCTCGGCCGGGCAAAAGGGGGCAGGGAAGGTGGGCGGGAGTCGGCGGGCGAGCGAGCAGGAGGCAGGCGGCCCGGGGGCGAGCGAGCAGCAGGTGGGCGGGAGCGCGGGGACGAGCGAGCGGGGAAGGACCGTCGGCACGGTGCGGGTGCTGCTCAGCGGCAGGCAGGCCGACCTGCCTGCCGCTGCTCTGCGCTACCCCGAGGGCCGCCTGCTGGCCCCGCTGACCGTCGGCCCTGTACTAGAGCCGGAGCCGGATCCGGATCGCCGGGGTCCGGACGCCGAGTCGGCGCTCCCGCTGGGGTGACGGCGGGCTAGCCGCCGTAGCTGGCCTCGACTTCGGCCGGTGTCATCGGGAGGCGCGCGGCGGAGGGCGGAAGGCCCGAGTCGAGGGCCCGCCCGAGCAGGCGGGCCATGGAGTAATCGGGGTCGGCGGCCAGGGCCCTGGCGATCGCGATGTTGGCCAGTGCGCCCTCGCCCGACTGCCAGGCGGTGAACGCGAGCAGCGACGCGGGCGCAGGCACGTACGGCTGGCTCGCGCGGCGGACCAGGTCGGCCCACAGCCGCTGGTGCGCCTGCCGGAACCTCGGCTCCATCCGGGCCCAGGCGTCGTCGCGCACCCGCAGGTCCGGCAGGGTCACGATGAGCCAGGCCAGGTAGTCGAGGTCGGTGATCTGGCCGCCGGAGCGGTAGACGCCGATCGCCTCGCGCACGGCGGCCCGGCCCGCGTCGACGAGCAGGCGCCGCCCGTCCCGCTCGCTGGCGGCGGACGCGACGAGCTCATCGGCCCGGCGCAGCGCGCGCTCGGTGGC
>JASHUI010000190.1:0-2813 GCA_030040095.1 Streptosporangiaceae bacterium
CGCCGCGGCCCGGTCGAACTGGCCGAGGTAGTTGAAGCTGACCTCAGGGCCCGCGGCCGCGGGCAGGCCGTCGGCCAGGTAGCGCAGGAGCCCGTAGCCGAGCCCGCCGCGGGGAATCCCCCGCAGGCCTTCCTTGGTGTGGCGCAGTGCCGCCCCCGGATCGTCACGGTCGGCCCCGGTGAGCGCGACCGGGTAGATGCTGGTGAACCAGCCGACGGTGCGGGAGACGTCGATGCCGGGCCCGACGTCGCCGCGACCGTGCCCCTCCAGGTCGACCAGGGCCGCGGTGGCCTGGCTCCACTGCGCCAGTACCGTCCCGAGCGCGGTCAGCAGCACGTCGCTGATCTGGGTGCGGTAGGCGCTGGGCACCTCGCGGAGCAGCCGCGAGGTCTGCTCGGCGGAGAGCGCCGCGCGCACGGTCCGGGCCGAGGCGATGGTGTTCCTGCCGTCCAGGTCGCGCGGCAGCGGGACCGCGGCGCGCGCCGCCTCCCGCCAGTACCCGGCCTCGGCGGCCAGCTCGGCCGAGCCGGCCAGCTCGGCCAGTCGCTGCGACCACCGCCGGTACGAGGTCGTCTTCGGCGGCAGCTGCACCGGCAGCCCGCGCTCGGCCTGGGTGCAGGCGATCGACAGGTCTTCGAGCAGGACCGGCCACGACACCGCGTCCACCGCCAGGTGATGCACCGCCACCAGCAGCAGCTGGCTGCGGGCGCCGCGGGTGAACAGGACGAAGCGGGCCAGGGGACCGTGCTCCAGGTCGAGACTGGCGTGCGCCTCGCTCGCCCGGGACTCGATGTAGGCGCGCTCGTCGCGGGCGTCCGGCCGGGCGGCCTCGACGACCCACAGCACGTCGTTCGGCTCGGCCGCCAGGATCCGGCCGACCCAGTCGGCCCCGTAGCGGGTATAGCGGGCCCGCAGCGCGTCGTGGTGGTCCAGCACCGCGGCCACGGCCGCCCGCAGCGTCTCGGGCGCGACCGGTTCGCTGATCTCCACGACCATGGCCTGGTTGAAGTGCGCCGGCTCGGGCAGATCCCGCTCCAGGAACCAGCGCTGGATCGGCGAGAGGGGGAACTCGCCGACCACCGGCCCCTGCTCGGCGTCGGTGGCGACCTCGCGCGTCGCGACCGCGGCCAGGCTGGCCACCGTCTGGTGCTCGAACATCTGCGCCGGGGTGACGTACACGCCGCTGGCCCGGGCCCGTGAGACCGTCTGGATGCTGATGATCGAGTCGCCGCCGAGCTCGAAGAAGTTGTCCTCGACGCCGACCCGGTCCAGGTCGAGCACCTCGGCCCAGACCTCGGCCAGCACCCGCTCCATGTCGGTACGCGGTGCGACGAAGGCGGCGGTCAGGTCCGGGCGGGCCCGGCCTGGGTCGGGCAGCGCCGCCCGGTCGAGCTTCCCGTTGCGGGTCAGCGGCAGCGCGGCCAGCTCGATGAACACGGCGGGGATCATGAAGTCCGGCAGCTGCCGCTGCAGGTGGGCACGCAGCTCGCCCACGGAGGGAATGCCCTCCGACTGGCTGACCGGAACCAGGTAGGCGGCCAGCCTGCGGTCCGCGCCGGCGCCGGCGGCGGTGACCGCGGCGGCCGCCACGGCCGGATGGGCCACGAGCGCGACCTCGATCTCACCCGGCTCGATCCGGAATCCCCTGACCTTGACCTGGTCGTCGGCGCGGCCGGTGAACCTCAGCTGGCCCGCCGCGGTCCACCGGGCCGTGTCGCCGGTGCGGTACATCCGCGACCCGTCACCCGCCAGCGGGCAGGCCACGAAGCGCTCCGCCGTCAGCGCGGGCCGGCCGAGATACCCCCGGGCCAGCTGGTCGCCGGCCACGAACAGCTCGCCGGCGACGCCCACAGGCACGGGCCGCAGCTGCCGGTCGAGCACGTACGCGCGCAGGCCGGGGATCGCGCGGCCGATCGGGCTGCCGCCCCACGACCCGGCGACCGATTCCGGGCCCAGCTCGGCGTAGGTGACGTGGACCGTGGTCTCGGTGATGCCGTACATGTTCACCAGGACGGCGCCGCCGCCGCCGTGACGCTCGTACCAGCCGCGCAGCCGTCCCGGGTCGAGCGCCTCGCCGCCCAGCACCACCGAGCGCAGCGCCAGCCCCCGGCCCGCCCCGGGATCGTCCGCCTCGGCCGCCAGCAGCTGGTGGAACGCCGCGGGCGTCTGGCTCAGCACCGTGACCCCTTCGGCGGCCAGCAGGCGCAGGAAGTCCGCCGGGGACCGCGAGATCCCGGCGGGCACGGCCACCAGCCGCCCGCCGTGCGCGAGCGCGCCCCACAGCTCCCAGACCGAGAAGTCGAACGCCGGGGAATGGAACCACGTCCACACGTCGCCGGGCCCGAACCCGAACCACGGCCGGGTGCCGGCCAGCAGGCTCGCCACGTTCCCGTGCGGTATGCCCACGGCCTTGGGCCGCCCGGTGGATCCCGACGTATATATCACGTAGGCCAGCTGACCCGCGGACGTGCGTGCGCCGGCCTCCGCCCGTCCCTGCGCACTCGCCCGGGCCACCGCCGGGTCGTCCAGGCGTATCACCGCCATTCCGGCGACCTGGACCGGCTCGCCTCCCCCGGCCGGCTCGCCCTGGCTGATCAGCGCCCGCGCGCCGCAGTCGGCCAGCATGAACGCCAGCCGGTCCGCCGGATACGCCGGGTCCAGCGGCAGGTAGGCGCCTCCCGCCTGCCAGACGGCCAGCATGGCCGTCACGAGGTCCGGGCCGCGGTCCAGGCACACGCCGACCACGGTGTCGGGGCCGACGCCCGCGCGGCGGAGCAGCTTCGCGAGCCCGCCGGCCCGCCGCTGCAGCCAGC
>JASHUI010000191.1:0-5954 GCA_030040095.1 Streptosporangiaceae bacterium
CCAGGCCGCGCGCCACCTGAGACGGCGCGACCGGTCACCTCGCCCGGCATCTGCGGCCGGATCATCGGCGGACGCCGGCGGGCGGCTGGCCCGCGCGCCGGTCACCGTGACTGGCCCGCCGACGACGCCGACCGTCCGCGGGTGCCCGGGCGCATCGGCCTCGGGCGGGGCGTACCGGCCCAGTATCCCGGCCAGGGGTTCCGGCAGCCAGTCCGCCGCCGGCTCCACCGCACCCAGTTCGGCCAGCACGTCGCGGGTCGATGGCCGTAGGCCAGGGTCCTTGGCCAGGCAGCGCTCCACCAGGGGCCGGATCTGGCCGGGCAGGCCGGCGGTCTGCGGCTCGCGGTGCACGACTCGGTAGATCAGTGCCGGGGTGGACCCGCCGCCGAACGGGCCCTCGCCAGCAGCCGCGAACGCGAGCACCGCGCCGAGGCTGAACACATCGCTGGCCGGGCCGACCGCGCCGCCCTCGGCCTGCTCGGGCGACATAAACCCGGGCGATCCCATGACCGTGCCGGACTGGGTCAGCATGCTCGTCTCCGTGGCCCGGGAGATGCCGAAGTCGATGACCCGCGGGCCGTCGTCGGCCAGCAACACGTTGGAGGGCTTGAGGTCCCGGTGCACCACGCCCGCCGCGTGGATCGCCTCCAGGCCCTCGGCCAGCCCGGCGGCCAGCTTGAGCACCGAGGCGGCGGGCAGCGGCCCGTACGCGTCCACGGCCTCGGCCAGCGACGGGCCCGCCACGTACGCGGTGGCGAGCCAGGGCACGGGCCCGTCGACGTCCGCGTCCACCACCAGCGCGGTGAACAGCCCGCTGACGTTCCTGGCCGCGGCGACCTCGCGGGCGAACCGGGCCCGGAAGCCGGGTTCCCCGGCCAGTTCCGGGCGGATGACCTTGACCGCCACCAGGCGGCCGCCGGCCGAGCGGCTCAGGAACACCTGGCCCATCCCGCCGGCGCCCAGCCGCCCGAGCAGCCGGTATGGCCCCATCGATGGCGGATCCACCGCATGCAGTTCCTCGACCATGGCGACCCATCCCCTGTCGATCCCGGAAACACGCTGAGTTCTGCCTAGGACGCTAGGCAGGGCCGGCGAACGTCACCATGAAGAAGACCCACGGGATGGCCCACAGTTTCGAGGCGGGCGGGCCCGGCTCAGCGGGCGGCGTCGCGTGCGCCCATGCGCCGGGTCAGTTCCTCCGGCGGCGCGTCATGCCCGGCCGCCCGGGCCGCCGCGATCTGGTCCGGTGTCAGCGCGGCGCTGATCGCGGCCACGGCCTGCTCGCGCGCCTCGAGTTCATAGCTGCTGAGCTGCTCGCCCACCTGTTCGTGCAGCGCGTCCGCGTGACCGAGCAGCCAGGCCGCCCCGGCCGCGTCACCGAGTGCCGCGCTGGCCACGGCGGCACCGTCGACCGCCCTAGCCACCCCGGAGCGGTCGCCGACCCCGGAGAACATGACCGCCGCCTGCCAGTGAAGGGAGAGACTGCGCGTAAAGTCCCCCGTCCCGGTCTGGATCAAGGCGAGGGTCTCGATGGCCCGCGCCATACCCCGGTCGTCGCTGAGCCGCTCGAAGGCGGCCAGGCTCTGCCGGGCCATACCCTCGGCGCGCGAGCGCTGGCCGGCGAAGTTGAGCGCCAGCGCCAGGTTGTTCAGCACGAGCGCCTCCAGCCACGGGTCGCCCGCCCTGGCCACATGATCCAGCGTCGCCTCGTAGCAGGCGATCGCGCTCTCGCTCTCTCCTCGCTCGCTGTGCACGTTGCCGATGCTGTTCAGCGCGCTGGCGATGTCGGCGTCGCCGCCCGCCTGGTCGAACATGGCCAGGGCGCGCCGGTGCAGGATCATCGCACCGTCGAGGTCGCCCTGATCGCGAGCCAGGTTGCCGTCGGCCTTGATGGCGTGGGCCCGGGTGACGAGCGGAACGTGCCCGGTCAGGGCCAGCACGCGGGCCAGCCAGTGGCGGCCCTCGGCGAGCTGGCCGGTGATCTCCCAGTACCGCCAGAGCGCCACCGCCAGCCGGTGTGCCAGGGCCGCGTCGCCGCTGCCGATCGCGTGATCCAGCGCGGAGCGCAGGTTGGCGTGCTCGTCGCCGAGCAGCCGTACCCAGTCGCCCTGGCGGCTGCCGGTCAGTTCGGGCGCCGCGGATTCGGCCAGGCTCAGGCACCACTCCAGGTGGCGCTGCCTGACCGCGGCGGCGGTCCCGGCGGCGGACAGCAGCTGCGCCGCGTAATCCCCGATCGTGACCGGCAGCATGAACCGGATCCCGCCCCGCCGCTCGGCCCGCCACACCAGGCTGTTGTCTATGAGCGTGGCCAGGGCGTCCAGCGCCTCGATCTCGTCGCCGAGGTCGCATACGCCGGTCATCGCGTCCAGAGTCCACCCGCCGGCGAACACCGACAGCTGCGGGAGCAGCCGCGCCGCGCGGTCGTCGAGAAGCTGGTAGCTCCAGTCCAGGGTCGCGCCGAGCGTGCGGTGCCGGTCGTCGGCATCACGCGAGCCGAGCGATAGCAGGCCGGGCCGCGCGCCCAGCCGGGTCAGCAGCTCCGCGGGCCGCAGCACCTTGGCCCGGGCCGCGGCGAGCTCCAGCGCCAGCGGCAGCCCGTCGAGGCGGCAGCAGATCCCGGCCACCGCGGCGGCGTCACCGTCGCTCATCGTCCAGCCGGGCAGCACCGCCTTGATCCGCTCGGTGAGCAGCTGGACCGAGGGAATGCCGCGCAGCTCGTCGAGCCCGGCGCTCGCCGCTGGCGGCAGGGCCAGCGGCGCCAGCGGGTACTCGTGCTCGCCGTTGACCCTCAGCCGGCGCCTGCTGGTGACCAGCAACTTGACCTGCGGGCAGGAGGCCAGCAGCCCGGACACCACCGTCGCGGCCTCGACGACCTGCTCGAAGTTGTCCACGAGCAGCAGCGCGTGCGCGCCGGCCAGCCTGGCCGCCACCTGCACTTGCAGCGCCTGGGTCCCGCCCTCCCTGACCCCGACCGCCTGAGCGATGCTGGCGATGACCAGCTCCGGGTCCCGCACCGGCGCCAAGCCGACGAAATGCACGCCGTGCGGGAAGTGCTGGGCGAGCTGACCCGCCACCGCGATCGCGGTCCGGGTCTTGCCGACGCCGCCCAGCCCGGTGATCGTGACCAGCCGCACCTGGGTGCGCAGCAGCAGGTCACAGCAGGCCGCGACGTCGGTGGCACGGCCGACCAGGGGCGTGGCCGGCACCGGCAGCCGTCCGGCGCCGGGCACATCGGCGCCGGAGTCCGCCCCGGCCGGGTCGGCGCGCCCTCGTGCCACGGCCTCGAACAGCTCCCTGGCCGACCCGGACAGGCCGAGCGCGTCGCCGAGCAGCCGAGCTGTCTCCTTACGGGCGGTGCGCGCGATGCCGCGCTCGAGATCGCTGACCGAGCGGGTGCTGATCCCGGCGGCCTGCGCCAGCTCCTCCTGGGTCAGCCCCGCCGCGAGTCGCAGCCGCTTTAAAAGCTCGGCGAGCCTCGCGTCGGGCGCGTCAGCCACTTGCCCCTCCCCGGCGATCCCTCCCAATCCCGAATATAGGCCGGAACGGACGCACTCGTCAGGACGCGCGAGATCACGGCTCGAGGTGCGGGTAGCGGTAATCGTAGGCCGGCAGGTGGTTGCGCTTGACCGAACGCGGGCTGGCGAAGCGGATCACGTTCCAGACCGTCCCGGCCTTGTCGTTGGTGCCGGACGCGCGCGCGCCGCCGAACGGCTGCTGCCCGACCACCGACCCGGTCGGCTTGTCGTTGACGTAGAAGTTCCCCGCGGCGTACCGGAGCGCGTCGTCGGCCTGCCGGATCGCGGCCGCGTCGGCGGCGAACACCGCGCCGGTGAGCCCGTACGGCGTGGACTCGTCGACCAGGCGCAGGGTCTGCTCCCAGTCCTGGTCGTCGTAGACGTAGGCGGTGAGCACCGGGGCGAACAGCTCCTGGGTCAGGAACGGCGAGGCCGGGTCGGACACCTCGAGCACGGTCGGGTCGACGAACCAGCCGACCGAATCGTCGGTGGCGCCGCCCGCCACGACCAGGCTCTCGGCCCGGGCCCGGGCCAGCGCGTCCGCGTGCTTGCCGAACTGCCGGGCGTTGATCACGGCGCCGACGTAGGTCTGCGGCTCGGTCGGGTCGCCGACCACGACCGACTCGGTCAGCGCGACCAGGCGGTCCCTGAGCTCGGGCCACATGCTGCGCGGCGCGTACAGCCGGGACGCGGCCGAACACTTCTGGCCCTGGTACTCGTAGGCGCCCCGGACGCAGGCGGTCGCGAGCGCAGCGACATCCGCGGTCGGGTGGGCCAGGACGAAGTCCTTGCCGCCGGTCTCGCCGATCAGGCGGGGGTAGTTGCGGTAGGAGCCGACGTTCGCGCCCACCGTCTGCCAGATGTGCTGGAACGTCGCGGTCGACCCGGTGAAGTGCACGGCGGCCAGGTCGCGGTGGGCCAGCGCCACCGCGCCGATCTCCGGGCCGTCGCCGTAGACCACGTTGATGACGCCGTCGGGCAGCCCGGCCTCGCGCAGCAGCTCCAGGGACAGGTGCATGACCAGGGAGGCGCTCTCGGCCGGCTTCCAGACCACGGTGTTGCCGAGCACGGCCGGGCCGAAGGCCAGGTTGTTCATGCAGGTGAAGTTGAACGGCGAGATCGCGAACACGAACCCCTCGAGCGGCCGGTAGTCGGCCTGGTTCCACATCCCGGGCAGCGATCCGGGCTGCACGTCGTACATGTCGAGCATGTTCTTGACGTTGGCCCGGATGAAGTCCACGGTCTCGCAGGCCGCGTCGATGTCGGCCTGGTAACTGGTCTTCGACAGCTCCAGCATGGTGGCCGCGTTCAGCCGGTCCCGCCACGGCCCGTGCTGCAGCATGTCGGCCGCGCGCAGGAACGGCGCGGCGCGCTCCTCCCAGGGCAGCCTGCCCCACCAGGCGGACGCGGCCACGGCGGCCTCGATCGCCGCGGTGGCCTCGGCCGCCCCGGCGTGGTGCACATGCCCGAGAACCCGCGCGTGCTCGTGCGGGGTGACGATGGGCGCGCGGCGGCCGGTGCGCACCTCGCGGCCGGCGATGACGTTCGCGACGTCGAAGTCGGCCTGGCGGGCCTCTTTCAGCGCCGCCGCGATGCTCGCCCGCTCCGGCGATCCGGCCGCGAACATCAGCGGCGCGGTGGGCCCGATCGGGAACAGCGCGGTCCGGGCCGCGGGAACACTCATGACAGGATCTCCGAACGCTCAGGCACCCGCTTGATCTGGTGCGACACCCCGCACTCTAGGCAGGCGAGACAGCCTGGGCTTCGGCTCAGCTGCGGAAGTTCCCGGCTCGGTTTCCTACGATTGTCGCAACGGCCGCCGGGCCATGGCGGCCGGGAGGCGGTGACGGGCGTGAAGGACGTGCAGACGGCCGTCGACCAGCTCGGCGCGGCGCTGGCCCATCCGGTCCTGGTCGAGGACGCCCGGCACCGGCCGATCTGGTGGAGCCCCCAGGGCCAGGTGGACGGCACCAGGATGCGCACGATCCTGCAGCACGAGGTGGACCCGGCCGCGGCCGCGGTGGTCGCCAGGCTGGGACTGGCCCGGGCCCGGGGGCCGGTGCGCACCCCGGCCGTGCCCGAGGCCGAGATGCTGCCGCGATGGTGCGTGCCGTTGCGCGCTGGCCGGCAACTGCTCGGCTACCTGTGGGTGCTCGACGGCGACGAGACCCTGACCGAGGAGCAGCTGCCGCAGATCGTGGCGTGCGCGGATCTGGCCGCGACGTACCTGGCCCAGACTCCGATGACGTCCGCGGGACACGCCCGCCGCCGCGCGGCGCTGCTGGCCCGCCTGGCGGCCGGCCCGGACGACAACGCGGCCAGGGACCTGATCGCGCTGGAGGAACTCGACCCGGCCGTCACGGTCGTGGTGAACGCCCCGCGGGCGGCCGGCGGCTGGTTGCTGCGCGATGACATGAGCGTGCACGCCGGCCGGCGGCC
>JASHUI010000192.1:0-3112 GCA_030040095.1 Streptosporangiaceae bacterium
GCCACCACCTTGCGGTTCAGCGGCCGGCCGGCGGCGGCCGCGGCCGCCGGCAGCATCCGCCGCGCGGGCCCGGTGCGTTCGGTCATGCCTCCCTCACTCGCGCCCGAGGTCCCGGTGCAGCACGCGGACGGCCGCCGACGAGCTGGCCAGCATGGCCGCGATCTGCTCGGCCATCACCACGCTGCGGTGCTTCCCGCCGGTACAGCCCACGGCCAGCATCACGTGGTGCTTTCCCTCGCGGGCGAACCCGTCCAGCGTCACCCGCACCGCGTCCACGTAGGCGGCGAGGAACTCCGGGGCGCCTGGCTGGCCCAGGACGTAGTCCCTGACCTCCTGGTCCTGGCCGGTCAGCGGGGCCAGCCCGGCGATCCAGAACGGGTTCGGCAGGAACCGGCAGTCGGCCACCATGTCGGCGTCGACCGGCAGCCCGTACTTGAAGCCGAACGACACGACGTTCAGGCGCAGCGTGGTGTCCGCGTCGCCGCCGAACACGTCCCGCATCCGGGCCCGCAGCTCGTGCACGTTGAGCGTGGAGGTGTCCAGCACCAGGTCGGCCTCGCCGCGGACGCCCTGCAGCAGTTCGCGCTCGGCGGCGATGCCGTCCACCACCCGGCCGCCTTCCTGCAGCGGATGCGGGCGCCGGACGCTCTCGAACCTGCGGACCAGCGCCTCGTCGCTGGCCTCGAGGAACACGACGTAGGGCCGGGCCCCCCTGGTTTCCAGGTCGCCGACGACCGACTTCAGGTCGGAGGAGAACGCGCGGCTGCGCACGTCCACGACGGCGGCCAGCCTCGGCACCGCGCCGCTGGCCCGCCGGGCCAGGTCCAGCATGGTGGGCAGCAGGTCCGGCGGCAGGTTGTCGGCCACGAACCAGTCGAGATCCTCGAGCGACTTCGCGGCGGTGCTCCGGCCCGCCCCCGACATGCCGGTGATGATGACGATCTCCGGCGGCTCCGGGTCCGCCGGGTTGTCCGGCCTCATCCCGTACCTCCCCCGCTGGCCGCCCCATCTGAATCGCGCAGGGCGGCCGCGACCGTCTGCGCGATCCGGGGCCCGAAGCCCGGCAGATTGGCTATCTCTGCCACGCTAGCCCCCGCGATCCGCCGCACGGACCCGAAATGGCGCATCAGGGTGGCCCGGCGCGCCGGGCCGAGCCCGGGAACCGCGTCCAGCTCGCTGGTGGTCAGCGCGGCGGATCTCTTCTTCCTGTGGTAGGTGATCGCGAACCGGTGAGCCTCGTCCCGCACCCGCTGCAGCAGGTACAGGCCCTCGCTGGTCCGCGGCATGATCACCGGGCCGTCCTCGCCGGGCAGCCAGACCTCCTCCAGGCGCTTGGCCAGGCCGCAGACCGAGACGTCATCGATGCCGAGCTCGTCCAGGGCGCGCTGGGCCGCGGCCACCTGGGCCGGGCCGCCGTCGACCACGACGAGGTTCGGGGGGTAAGCGAACTTGCGCCGCGCGGCCGCCTCGGCCAGCCCGGGCTCGTCCTCGGCCCGGTCGCCGAGCACGTCGAGCTCGCCGGTGGCCTCCCGCTCCTCCAGGTAGCGCCGGAACCGGCGGGTGATCACCTCATGGATCGAGGCGATGTCGTCGGTGCCGTCCAGGCCCCGGATGCTGAACCTGCGGT
Source organism: Streptosporangiaceae bacterium (assembly GCA_030040095.1). Taxonomy (GTDB): domain Bacteria; phylum Actinomycetota; class Actinomycetes; order Streptosporangiales; family Streptosporangiaceae; genus JASHPR01. The sequence goes on from JASHUI010000192.1 coordinate 1,628, forward strand.
ACTCCGACTTGCGGGCCAGGCCGTCCTCAAAAACGATCATGGACGCCACGACGTGCGTGCCCTGGAGGTTGGACACGTCGTAGCACTCGATCCGCAGCGGCGCCTCGTCCAGCCCCAGCGCCTCCTGGATCTCGTGCATGGCCCGGCTGCGGGTGGTCAGGTCGCTGGCCCGCCTGGTCTTGTGCAGCGCCAGCGACTCGGCCGCGTTCCTGGCCACGGTGTCCAGCAGCGCCTTCTTGTCCCCGCGCTGCGGTACCCGCAGGCTCACCCGGCCGCCGCGCCGCCCGGCCAGCCATTCCTCGACCGCCTCGGCTCCCGGCGGCAGCACCGGCACCAGCACCTCGCGCGGCACCCGGCCGCCGCCCTCGGCGCCGGCCCCGGCCACCGGGTCCTCGCCGTAGACCTGGCCGAGGAACTGCTCCACCAGCTCGCCCGGCGTGATCTCCTCGACCTTGTCCACCACCCAGCCCCGCTGCCCGCGCACCCTTCCGGCCCGGACGTAGAACACCTGGACGGCGGCTTCCAGCTGGTCCTCGGCCAGCGCGATGACGTCGCAGTCGGTGCCGTCGCCGAGCACCACGGCCTGCTTCTCCAGGGCCCGGTTCAGGGCCTGGATGTCGTCGCGCAGCCGGGCCGCGCGCTCGTACTCCTCGGCCTCGGAGGCGCGGCGCATCTCGGCCTCGAGCCGCCGGGTGAACTTGCCGGTCTGCCCGGCCATGAAGTCGCAGAACTCCTCGGCCATGTGCCGGTGCGAGAGGGCGTCGATCCGGCCCACGCACGGCGCCGAGCACTTGCCGATGTAGCCGAGCAGGCAGGGCCGGCCGATCTGGCCCGCCCGTTTGAACACCCCGGCCGAGCAGGTCCGTACCGGGAAGACCCGCAGCAGCGTGTCCACCGTGTCCCTGATCGCCCAGGCGTGCGAGTACGGGCCGAAGTAACGCACCCCGCGGCGTTTCGCCCCGCGCATGACCATCACCCTCGGGTACTCCTCGTCCATGGTGACGGCCAGGTAGGGGTAGCTCTTGTCGTCGCGGTACCGGATGTTGAACCGGGGATCGAACTGCTTGATCCAGGAGTACTCCAGCTGGAGCGCCTCCACCTCGGTCCCGACCACGGTCCAGTTCACCGCGGCCGCCGAGCGCAGCATCGACTGGGTGCGCGGGTGGAGCCCGGCAAAGTCGGCGAAGTACGAATTGAGCCGGGACCGCAGGTTCTTGGCCTTCCCGACGTAGATCACCCGGCCCCGCTCGTCGCAGAACCGGTAGACGCCCGGCGACTCGGGAATCGAGCCGGGGGCGGGACGGTAGCCATGCGGGTCTGCCACGCAGCAACTCTATGCGTGTCCGCCCGCGGACCCGAGTATGTCAGGCTGTGCCGGTGCCCGCTGCCGCCGCGCTCTGCTCGCTCGCCGCGCTCGCCTGGGTGTACCTGCTGGCCGGCCACGGCGGGTACTGGCGCGCCGGCGAGCGGCTGCCTCCGGCCGGC
>JASHUI010000017.1:0-2597 GCA_030040095.1 Streptosporangiaceae bacterium
ATTGCGAACCGGACCACTCGCGCCATCCTGGAGCGGAAGGGAGTCGACAAGAACAAGGCGAAGTGGATTGGGCGGGGCGTCGGCGTAGTGGTCAGCCTCATGAGCTTGGAGCCCAGCGGCTTCGTCGACGTGCCGGACATCCCGGGTAACTGACATCACTGCGGCGGGCGCGGGCTGGCGACGGGCGCCCGTCACCCGTCCTCCGGCAGCTCCAGCCGTCCTCCGCCTCGTCGATCTCCGTCGATCTACGCAGGGGGTCGATCTACACAGGGGAAGGTGGCACCGCGTCACCTTCCCCCTGATCTTTTGTGACACCACCACCGAGCGATTCACCCGGGTTCCTGGCCGACTACATCGGCCTGACCCGCCAGGCCTACGAGCTGGACCTGCGCCAGTCGCAGCCCGTTTCGAGATCCCGACGGCCACCTCGTGGAGATCAGCGATAATCGCCTGTGGGGATCTTCCCGGCCTCGTCGACGAGTTACTTGGCGCGCTGGAATGACACGCCGGGCGCGTGACCCATGTCCCTCAGCGGCAGACCCCGGCTGTGCAGCAACGCCGCGGCGTGCCGGGAAAGCTGAGCGGCTTCGGACTGTACGCGGGCAGCCTCCGCCCGCAGTGCGGCCGACCGCTCGAGGTCGCGGCGCGCCGCCTCGGGGAGTTCCACATGGATATGCATGGTGAGCAGCATGGGGCTCCGATGTGGAATCAAGGCCGCCGACGCCGCCGGACCGGGCGCACATCCCGGATCGGTGTCCTGCGGGGCCCTAGGACCCCGGCCCAGATGGCCCAACGGCTCTGGCCCCCGTTCCCGCCGACGGCGGACAGTGGAACCAGGGAGCCGAGGGGGCGGTGCAGACCTATGAGGGCGCAGGAACCGTACGCGGGGGTGGCCGAGACCCATTCGGCGGTGGTGTACTTCGCCGCAGATCGCGCTTACAAGCTGAAGAAGCCGGTGAACCTGGGCTTTCTCGACTTCACGAGCAGGCAGGCCCGAGCGCTCGCGTGCGCGCGCGAGACCGAGCTGAACCGGCGGTTCGCTCCCGACGTGTACCTCGGCGTCGCCGAGGTACACGATCCCGGCGGATCGGTGTGCGATCACCTGGTCGTGATGCGCCGGATGCCGGCGGGCCGGCGGCTGTCCGACGTCGTGCGGTCCGGCGGCCCGGCGGCCGGGCCACTGCGCCAGGTGGCCAGGATCCTCGCCACGCAGCACGCGTCGGCGCCGCGCTCGGCCCAGATCGACGAACAGGGCAGCCGGGATGCGCTGCGCGGCCGCTGGGACGACAACCTGGAGCAGGCCATGTCGGTGCGCGGCCGGGCCATCGCCGCGGAGACGATCAACGAGGTGGGCCTGCTGGCCCGGGAGTTCCTGGCCGGGCGCGAGCCGCTGTTCGAGACGAGAATCCGCGACGGGCGGATCGTCGACGGGCACGGCGACCTGCTGGCCGACGACATCTACTGCCTGGACGACGGGCCGCGGATACTCGACTGCCTGGACTTCGACGACCGGCTGCGCTGGCTGGACGGCCTGGACGACGCGGCGTTCCTGGCGATGGACCTGGAACGGCTCGGCGCGGGACAGCTGGCCAGGCGGTTTGCCGACTGGTACGCGGAGTACTCCGGCGATCCGGCGCCGGCCTCGCTGCGCCATCACTACGTGGCCTACCGGGCCTTCGTGCGCGCGAAGGTTGCCTGCCTGCGACCGGGGCGGGATGACCCGGCGGCCGGCGGCGAGGCCGGCCTGCTCGCCGAGGTCGCGCTCCGCCACCTGCGCGCGGGTGCCGTCACCCTCGTGCTGATCGGAGGCCTGCCCGGCACCGGGAAGTCGGCGCTGGCCGGCGCGGCCGCCGACCGGCTCGGCTTCTCGGTGCTGGACAGCGACCGAATCCGCAAGGAGCTGGCCGGCCTGGATCCCGGGCAGAGCGCGGCCGCGCCGTACGGCGCCGGGATCTACGCCCCCGCCTGGACCGAGAGCTGTTACCGCGAGCTGCGGCGCCGCGCCGCCCTGCTGCTCGCCAGCGGCGAGTCCGTGATCGCCGACGCGTCGTGGCTCTCGGCCCGGCAGCGCGGCGCAGCGGCCGCGCTGGCCAGCGATCTCAGCGTGCGGCTTGTGCAGCTGCACGCCGTCGCGCCGCAGGACGTGGCGGGGCGGCGGATGCGGAGCAGGGCGCCCGGCCGGTCGGATGCCGATCCTCAGATCGCCCGGCGGATGGCGGCGGCCATGGAGCCCTGGCCCGGGGCGACGACCGTCGACACGGGGCCCGGCGGGACCGCCGGCGCGGCATCCGGCGCCTTCGACGAGATCGTCCGCCGGGTGCTCGAGGTGATCCGGCCGCACGGGCCGGATCATGTCTGGCGCGTTACCGGAGCCGGCGCAGGTACGGATCGGCCTGCTGCGCGGGCAGGATCCTGACCCGGGTGTCCACCGCGTGCGCGCCGTCGGCCCGGGCGATGACCGGGTTGAGGTCGAGCTCGGCCACCTGCGGAAGATCGTCGGCGAGCCGGGAGACCCGGATCAGGATGTCCTGCAGCGCGGCCAGATCCGCGGCGGGCGTGCCGCGGTGGCCGAGCAGCAGCGGCGCGGCCCGGATGGA
>JASHUI010000193.1:0-9444 GCA_030040095.1 Streptosporangiaceae bacterium
TCTCCCGGCTCACCATCGCGTCCATAGCACACCAAGAAATCACAAACCGGGGAAACTACGTGTTATTTTTCTGCGATCACTAAAGTCGCGATGATCTTGGTCAGGCGCCGACCAGGGTGACCAGGGTGACGGGAGAGGCTGCGGGGCGGGGTGCGGGGGGTTGCGCGGGCCGGTCCGGGCTTAGGGCGCGTGCTAACCTATGAGGGCCGGGTGGTCGCAGGCAGTGAGGGAGCCCGGATGCTTCGGAAAGTCGCGTTCTCGCTTGCGTTCGGTGCTGCCGCTGTTGTCCTGGCCATTGTCGGATGGCCAGGCTCGGGGGACAACCCGGCCACCCTCATGACCAGGGTTGAGCTGATCGCGACCCTGGTGATAGTAGCGGGAGTTTCGTGGGCCGCCCGCCGCGTTTTCGGCCCGGCCGGCGACGGCTGGCAGGCACGGACCGTACGGATCGGCGGCTACCTGGCGATCTTCGCCTTGGTACTCATCAAGGCGGACGTGGCACGATCGGAATACGCGGCGATTCCCGGGGGGTCCTGGCTCGCCGGTCTCTGGCTGGGCGAGTTTTTCTTCCTGGTGGTGCTGGCAGCCTATGTAACCGGGCTGGTCGCGCTGACGACGCGGCGCCCGTTCGCCAGCAAGCCGTCCCTGGCCATCGGGACCGGCGTCGGCGTCATCGTGGGCCTCCTCGCCTCATTGCTGGAGGTGGGCAACCCGCCGGGTGTCACGAGCGCCCGGCTGACCATGCTGCACGGCTGGTGGCGGACGATCGCGGGGGGGATACTGCTAGGCGCGGTCATCGCCGCCGGGGTGGCCGCGGCGCGGCGGGCGCCGCGGCGCGGGAGCAGGTTGCCGCTGGCCGACGTCCGAGCCCGGCAGGGTGTGGCCACCGGGTTGTGCGCCGGCGCCGCCGCCGCGTTGTTCGCCTCCATTGTCGGGATCGCCGTGACCGCGTTCCTGCCCGGCCGGGAACGGCGCTTCGAGTGGCCCCTTCCCGGCCTGTCCGTCCTGCAGCACATGCCGGCCGGCGTCTACGAGCTCAAGATCGGCCTGAGCAACAGCGCGGCGGGGTATCTTCTCGTGCTCGCGTTCTTCCCCCTGCTCGGCGCCGGCCTCGGCGCCTGGGGCGGGCTGTGTGCCGCAGGCCGGCCCGGCCGGCACTCGGGCGGCGGCGGTGGCGGCGGCGGTCAGGGACCGGCGCCGGCGGAACCGCCACCGGGCGGCAGGAAGGCGGACGAGGAGGCCTGGCAGGTCATTGCCCGCGGTGGCCGCCTGGTCGAGTTCCCGGTCCCGGACGGCCTTCCGGCAGCGCCGGAGGCCGAGCCCGCGCCGGGTCATCGCGAGAAGGTGCCGCTCAACGTGGTCGGACCCGCGCCTTCATGACGTCGCCGCGGCATCCGCGGCTGGTCACGACCCAGGCCCTCCCGCGGTTGCCTGGCGCCGGGTCCGCTCGGCCAGCGCCGCGCGCAGCAGTTCGTCGAGATCGGTGTCGCTGAGCGCGTCCAGGCCCGGCTGGGACGAGGCCTTGCCCTGGCCGAACTCCGGGTCGGCCGCGACAGCCTGGGCCAGTTCCGCGATCGTGGGGGTGGCGAAGACCGCGTGCACCGGGAGGGTGACGCCGTAGGCGTCGGCCACCCGGACGACGAACCTGGTGACGGTCAGGGAGTGCCCGCCCAGCGCGAACAGGTCGTCATGCACCCCGATCGACGTCGGCGCCTCGAGCAGATCGGCCCAGATGCGGGCGAGGGTCGCCTCGACCTCGTTGCGCGGCTCGACCCGGTCGGCCGCGCGGGGCGCGGCGTCCCAGGCCGGGGCGGGCAGCGCGGCCCGGTCGACCTTGGCGTTGGGCGTCAGGGGCAGCGCGGGCATCGCGATCACGAGCGCCGGGATCATGTAGTCCGGCAGCGCCGAGCGCAGGTGCGGCCGGAGGACCTCCAGCAGGTCGGCGCCGGGCTGCGCGGCCTCGGTCCCCCGGCGGGGCACGACATAGGCGACCAGCACCGGCTCGCCGGCCCTGGTGGCCGTGACCACGGCCGCCTGGCGCACGTCGCGGTGCGCCCGCAGGACGGCCTCGATCTCACCGCACTCGATCCGGAAGCCGCGAACCTTTACCTGGTGATCGGTGCGGCCGAGCAGTTCGAGGCCGGCCCCGTCCCGCCACCGTCCGAGGTCGCCGGTCCGGTACATGCGCGCCGCTGGCTCGTCCCCCCACGGGTCCGGCCGGAACGACCGCGCGGTGAGCGCCGGCTGGCGGTAATACCCCCGCGCCACGCCCCGGCCGGCGATAAAGACCTCGCCCACCACGCCGACCGGCACCGGCGCCAGGCGGTCGTCAAGGACGTACAGCCGCGTGTGGTCCACCGGCGGCCCTATCTCGACCGGCCCCGTGCCGCCGGCCACCACCCCGGCCGCCGACCACACCGTGGTCTCGGTCGGGCCGTACAGGTTCCAGAGGACGGCCCCGGGCGCGGCGAGCTGGTCCGCGAGCTCGCGGGGCAGGGCTTCCCCGCCGCACAGCCGCAGCCGCAGACCGGCCGGGAGGTCACCCGCCGACAACAGCATCCGCCAGGTCTGCGGAGTCGCCTGCATCGCGGTCACCGCGTTCCGCTCGATCAGCGACCGGAGCCGGTCGGCCTCCCTGGCCTCGTCCGAGGTCGCGATCACCAGGTCGGCCCCGCACACCAGCGGGAGCAAAAGCTCCAGGAGGGAGATGTCGAACGAGAGCGTCGTGACCGCGGCCAGGCGGTCGCCCGCGCCGAGCGGCAGGGCCCGGCGGAACGACGTGAGCAGGTTCGCGACGGCCCGGTGCTCGACGCCGACGCCCTTGGGCTGCCCGGTCGATCCCGAGGTGAAGATCACGTAGGCCAGCGCGCGGTCCGACACGGGCACCGGATCGAGCGGCGGGGCCGCCGCCGTCCGCGGGTCGTCCACGCCGACGACGGCGAGGCCGTCGGCGATGCCCTGGGCCAGATCGCGGTGCGCGTCGTCGGACACCACCACCCGCAGCCCGGCTCCGCGCGCCATCGCGGCCAGCCGCGCCCGCGGGAAGCCCGGGTCGAGGGGCACGTACGCGGCGCCGGCCCACCACGTCCCCAGCATCGCGGCCAGCATCCCGGCGTCCCGGCCCAGGCACAGGCCGACCGGCGTCTGCGGCTCGACTCCGCTGTCGGCCAGGGTCCGCGCGATCCGGGCGGCGCGCTCGCACACCTCCGCCATCCCCGTGGTCCCGGCGTGGTCGATGACCCGCGAGGAGGACCCGAGCAGAAGGCGCCGGACATCGACGGGCTCGTCCGGCTCGGGCGGGCGCGCCGGCGCGTTCCGCCCGGCGATCAGCGCGTGCTGCTCTTCCGGCGACAGCATCGGCAGGTCGGCCACGGGCGTCCGCGGGGCGGCGGCCGCCTGCTCGAGCAGGTACGCCACGCACCGCAGGAACCGGCCGGCCCAGGCCGGGCCGAACAGGTCGGTGCTGTACTCGAGCACCAGCGCGGTGGACTCTTTCTCCGAGACGTCCGCGTACATGGTGAGGTCGAGCTTCGCGGTCTCGGTGAGCACCACCTTGCCGCGCGAGGCGACCCCCTCCAGGGACAGGGCGGGAGTCGTGAGCGACTGGTAGGCGAACTGCACCTGCAGCAGCGGGTGGTGAGCGAGCGTGCGGTCCGGCGCGAGCTCCTCGACCATCTTCTCGAACGGAAGCTCCTGGTGGGACAGCGCGTCGGCCGTGGTATCCCGGACCCGGGCCAGCAGCTCGGCGAAGGACGGCGCCCCGGCGAGCGAGATCCGCAGCGGGACCGTGTTGGTGAAGATGCCGACGACCGGGTCCATTTCCGCGTGCGTCCGGCCGGATACCGGCGTCCCGATCACGATGTCGGTCTGGCCCGCGTAACGCGCCAGCACCGCGGCGTAACCGGCCAGGAAGGCCATGAACATCGTGGCGTTGGCCTGCTGCGCCACCATGGCCAGGCGCCGGGTCGTGGCGGCGTCCACGGTCACGGCCGCCTCGGAGCCCCGGGACGACTGCTCGGCCGGCCGGGGCCGCTCGGTGGGCAGGGTCAGGAGCTCGGGGGCGCCGCCGAGCTGCCCGGTCCAGTACCTCATCAGGCGGGCCAGCTCGTCGCCGCGCATCCGGTCGCGCTGCCACACGGCGTAGTCCGCGTACTCCAGCCACAGCTCGGGCAGCGAGGCCGGCGTGCCCTTCGTCTGCTCCCGGTAAAAGGCCGACAGCTCGTCGAGCAGGATCCGCATCGACTGGCCGTCGCTCACGATGTGGTGCATGACCAGCACGAACAGGTGCCGATCGGCCCCGACTGCGATCAGCGCGGCCCGGATCAGCGGTCCGGTGGCCAGGTCGAACGGGAGACGTGCCCGTTCAATCGCTATCGACTCCGCCCGGAGCGTCCGCTCAGCGTCATCGAGCCCGGCCGGGAGCGCGATGCGTTCGATCGTCACCGCGGGCGCATCCGCGATGACCTGCTCGGGCACGCCGTCGAACGCGACGATGCTGGTCCGCAGGGCCGCGTGCCGTGCCGCCAGGGCATCCATCGCGCGCTGCAGGGCGTCGGCGTCGAGCGGGCCGTCGAGCCACATGGCGTAGGGCATGAGGTACGTCGGCTCGCCAGGCATGAGCTGGTCGAGGAACCACAGCCGCTGCTGCGCGAACGATACCGGCGAGCGCATCGCTGGCTACCTCCGGTCGCCGGGGACGAGCGTCCGAGGCGCGCCGTTGGCTTCAGCGGCGCTCAGCGCCCCGGCCAGCCCGGCCACCGTCGGGTCGGTGAAGAGGGTGCGAAGCGGCAGGTCGATCCCCCAGACCGCGGCGATGCGAGCCATCAGCCGGGTGGCCGTCAGCGAATGCCCGCCGAGCGCGAAGAAGTTGTCGGTGACGCCGGGCGGCGCCGGCAGGTCCAGCAGCTCGGCGACGATCTCCGAGAGCTGCGACTCGGCCGGCGTCCTCGGCGCGACCGTCACATGGCCCGCGATCGTGCCCCATTCGGGCTCGGGAAGCGCCAGGTAGTCGATCTTCCCGCTCACGGTGAGCGGGAAGGCCGGCACCACCACGAACGCCGCGGGCACCATGTAGTCGGGGAGCCGCTCGCGCAGGTGCTCGGTCAGGTCGGCCGGCGGCTGGCCGGTCCCGGAACGGGTGATCAGATAGCCGGCCAGCCGGGCGTCGCGGTCGCCGCCGCGGACCGACACCGCGGCCTGCTCGACGTCCGGATGCGTGCGCAGCGCCGCCTCGACGTCGCCGCTCTCCACCCGGTAACCGCGGATCTTGAACTGCCGGTCCGCCCGCCCGGCCAGCTCGATCCGGCCCGACCGCCGCCACCGGCCGACGTCGCCGGTCCGGTACAGGCGCGCACCGGGAGGGCCATAAGGGTCTGGAACGAAACGTCTCGCCGTCATGCCGGGCACCGCATGGTAGCCCTGGGACACCCCGGCGCCGCCTATGTAGACCTCGCCCATGACCCCCGGCGGGACCGGCCGCAGCCGCTCGTCCAGGAGGTACTGCCGGGTTCCGCGGATAACCGACCCGATCTCGATCGGCTCCGGGCTGGGGCCGACCGGGCCGCCGCCGGAATAGATAGTGGTCTCGGTCGGCCCGTACAGGTTGAACAGGCGCACGCCGGGGCCGTCGCCGATGTCGTCGGCCAGGTCGCGGAACAGGGGCTCCCCGGCGGCCATGCGCAGCGTCACGCTGGCGGGCACCCCGCCCGCCGCGACCAGCATCCGCCAGCCGGTGGGCGTCGCCTCCATCGCGGTCGCGCCGGTCCTGACCAGCAGGTTCCGCAGCTCGGTGGCGTCGTGGACCTGTTCGGTGTCCGCGACCACCACGCACCCGCCGGCCAGGACCGGCAGGGTGAGCTCGAGCGTGGCGATGTCGAACGCGAAGCTCGCCACCGCGACGAACCGGTCCTGCGGGCCGAGCTTGAACATCGGCCGCACCGCGTTCAGCACCGTGCCGACGCCGCCCTGGGACACCGTGACCGCCTTCGGGCGCCCGGTCGATCCCGAGGTGAAGATCAAGCAGGCGGGCGCCGAGGGCGGCAGGCCCGGGACCGGGCCGGACGGCCCCTGGTCCGGGGCGGGCAGCGCCGCCAGGTCGACGACCGCGGGCGGCGCCGCGGGCAGGAGGTCACGCGCGGCGTCCGCCGCGCTGTCGATCACGATCGCGCTGACGCCCGCGTCGCCGATCATCATGGCCAGCCGCTGCGGGGGTGCGGCGGTGTCCAGCGGCAGGTAGGCCGCCCCGGTGATCCAGATGCCCAGGATCGTCGGCAGGATCCGGGCGCCCCGGGGCAGCAGCACCGCGACCCGGTCGGACACGCCCACGCCGCTGGCGCGCAGCGCGGCCGCCACCCGGCGCGCCCGCTCGCGCACCGCGTCGCCGGTCAGCGCGCCGTCGCTGCCGCACACCACGACCGAGTCGCCGGCGCAGGCCCGCCACAGCATGGCCACGGCGGTCTCGTCCGGCCCGGCGGTCTCGTCGCCGGCTGGGCCGGCGGTCTCGTCGCCGGCCGGCCATACCGTTGTCACCAGGGCACGCGTCTGCGGCGACATGATGTCCGCGTCGCCGGCCGTGCGCCCCGGGTTCTCGGCCAGCCAGCGCAGCACCCGGTCGAAGCCCTCGGCCACGAGCTGGCCGGTGGCCTCGTGGAACAGGCCGGTGTTGTAACGGATCCGCGCCTGCGGCCCGGACGGCGCGTCGGTCACCGTCAGCTCGATCTCGAACCGGGCGGTGCCGTTCTCCATCAGTTCCGGGCTCCAGCGCAGCCCGCCCCGGTCGGGAACGGCCCAGTTCTCCTCCATCGCGAACATCACCTGGACCAGCGGCAGCCGGGCCGCGTGCCGCTCCGGCCGGACCAGCTCCACCACCCGGGCGAACGGCAGCTCCTGCTGCGCCAGGGCCCGGGCCGTCGCGGCATGCACCGATCGCAGCAGGTCGCCCACGGTCCCGTCGGGATCGATCCGGACCCGGATCGTGACCGTGTTCATGAACATGCCGACCACCGACTCGGTCTCCGGCCGGGTCCTGGCCGCCATCGGCACCGCGATCAGCAGGTCGTCGCGGCCGGTGAGCCGGGAGAGCACGATCGCGTAGGCGGCCAGCAGCACGGCGAACAGCGTCACCCCGTGCTCGGCGGCGGCCTGGCGGAGTGCCCCGGTCAGCGCCGGGTCGATCTCGTTGTCGATCCAGGTGGCGGCGAACCCCTGCCGCTCCGGGTACGGCTCGTCGGCGGGCAGCGGCAGCTCGGAAGGGGCGTTGCTCAGCTCGGCCCGCCAGAACCGCTCGGCCTCGGCGAATCCTCCGGCCTCCGCGTGCTCGATCTGCCAGATGGCGAAGTCGGCGTACTGGATCGGGGGCTCGCCGCCCGCCTGGTCGCCGCGCCGGATCGCCTCGTAGTCGGCGGACAGCTCGTCGAAGAGGATCCGGAACGACCAGCCGTCGGCGGCGATGTGGTGCATGACCACCACGAGGACGTGCCGGTCGGGTGACAGCCGGACCAGCCGGGTGAGCACCGCCGGCCCGGCGGCCAGGTCGATCGTGGCCCGGGCGAGCTCGGCGATCAGCGCCCTGGCGGCCTGCTCCCGTTCCGCCGCCGGGAGCTGCTCCACCGAGGTGACCGGGAGCGGGTGCGGGAGCGGCTCGTCCTCGATGACCTGCACCGGCGTGCCCGAGACGTCCCTGAACGTGGTGCGCAGCGCCTCGTGCCTGGCCAGCGCGGCGTCCCAGGCGCGCTGCAGCGTGTCGACCTCGAGCGCTCCGTCCAGCCAGAGCGCCCACGCGATGTTGTACACGGGCTGGTCCGGGTCCATCCGGTTCAGCAGCCACATCCGCCGCTGGGCGAACGACGCGGGGAACTCGTACCCGGCCATGGTCAGCCTTCCTGCTTCTGGTCGACGGCCACCATGCGCAGCTCCGCGCTGTAGCGCCGGCCCTCGGCGTCCGCGAGCCATGCCTGCTCCGGGGCGGGCAGCATCTCGGTGACCGTGATGGTCGCGTCGGCGCCGGCCTCTCGCCGGGAGCGGCGCAGCGCGCGGGATATAAGGTCGATCGAGGCGAGGCTGGTCAGGTCGGCGTAGATCGGCTTGCGCTCGCCCGTGCACCGCAGGAACACGTGCCGCGGCAGGCCGTGACCCTTGGCCCAGGAGCGGGCCTGCAGATACCGCGCGCTCTCGTCGGCCGTCTGGTCAAAGCCCGGCTCGGCGGCGGACAGCGTCCACGACTCGCGGCTCAGCACCAGGTCGTCGACGGTGATCCGCGGCGCGTGGGCGCCCGGCGGGGTGAGCCGGAAGGCCTGCGCGATCTGTGCGCTCAGCAGGTCGCCGAGCACCTCGAGCAGGCCGCGCTCGAACGTTCCGTCGCGCCGCCGCAGCCGCAGCCCGGCCGGGGAGTCGGTCAGCTCGCACTCGCCGACGGTCAGCGCCGCGGCGGGGTCGTAGCCGCAGGAGTCGTGCGCGAAGACCAGCCGGAGGTCGCCGGGCGAGGTCAGCACGTTGGACAGCCGCGAGCTCGGGCCGCCGTCCTCGGCGGTCTCGGCCAGGAACACGGTGCTGGCGCCCAGGTCGTGCCGCAGGGCGGCGCGCAGCGCGTCCGGTGCGTCGTGGAACACGAGCCAGGAGGCGAAGCGCATGGTCACGATGCTCGGGTGAAGTTCGCCGAGCACCCAGGTGAACGGACCGCCCTCGGCGGCGTCCGCGCCGGCGATCATCAGGTCGGGGCTGTGGTGCACCGCCGTCGGCCAGGGCCGGGGACGCGCCGGGAAGGCCGACGCCACCCGCTGCGTCAGGTCAGCCGCCCGGCGGCTGACCTGACGCGCCCCCGGCGGCGGCTCGAGGACCTGCGACCAGCGCTGCCGCAGTTCCCGCACGGCCGGCTCGATCAGGACCGGGTCCCGTTCGAACAGGGCCTCGTTGGCGAGCAGCCAGAAGTCGGCGAACGGCACGACGTCGGTTCCGAGCGCGGCGGCCCGCTGCCGGTAGACCTCGCCGAAGTACCGGACATACCGCTCGCCGCAGTCGGCGACGAACCACCGCGCGCTGTCGAGCACCAGCGCCAGCGCCGCGCGCATGCCGTCCAGGGCGCCCTCGCCCAGCCGCACGACATCGCCGCGCAGGCATTCCTCGTAGGCCAGCGTGCGGCCGGCGTACAGGTTTCCCGCCCGGCGGGTGGGCGAAACGCCGGCCACGCGGGTGAAGGTCGTCTCCAGGCGAGCCATGGCCGCGGCGACCTGCTCCGCGTCGCCGGCCGCCGCCGCCAGTTCGTCGCGGGCGGCGGTCAGCTGGCCCAGGGCCGCCTCGGCCGGACCGCGCACACCCTCGTCGGTGACCCGTGAGAGCGCGGCCGCCGCGGAGCGTTCCGGCCGGATGTCCTGCGGGGCGACGTCGACCTGCCAGGCCAGCCGGTGCGCCTCGCTGAGGCGCGCCAGCAGCGCGAAGACCTCGGCGGCG
>JASHUI010000194.1:0-4428 GCA_030040095.1 Streptosporangiaceae bacterium
GGCGGCCGCTGGCGGCTGACCGGCACGAAGACCGCGGTGCCCGCCGGCCCCCGGGCCGACCTGACCCTGCTGCCCGCCGCGGCCGGCCACGGGGTCCTGGTCTTTCTGATTGAACGCTCCGACTCGGGCGTGACCAGTGCGCCGCAGCGGCTGGTGGACGGCGACGTCGCCGCGCGCCTGGAGCTGGATGGCGTCGAGGTGCCCGACGAGCGGGTGCTCGGCGGCCCGGGGCAGGGCACGGAGGTGGCGGACTGGCTGGCCTCGCGCGGCACCGTCGGGCTGTGCGCGCTGCAGCTGGGCATCCTCGACCGGGCCCTGGAGCTGACCGCGGCCTACGCCAAGAGCCGGGTCCAGTTCGACAAGCCCATCGGCAGCTTCCAGGCGGTGGCCCAGCGCCTGGCCGATGCCTTCATCGACGTCGAGGCGGTCCGCCTCACCATGTGGCAGGCCGCCTGGCGGCTGGCCGCCGGGCTGCCCGCCGCGACCGAGGTGGCCACGGCCAAGTTCTGGGCCGCGGACGCCGGCCACCGCGTCGCCCACGCCGCCGTGCACGTGCACGGCGGCGTGGGCATCGACACCGACTACCCGGTGCACCGGTATTTCGTCGCGGCCAAGCGGGCCGAGTTCGAGCTCGGCGGGGCCACGGCCCAGCTTCTGCGCATCGGCACCCTGCTGTCCGGTTCGCTTGCCCCAGGGGCAGCGACCGACCTCGTCTGACCTAGCCCTTCCGGCTCACTCCAGCCGGCCGCCGACGCCGGGCCCGGCTACTATTGTCCACAATCCTGTGAACGATCTGTCGAACGGAGAGTCCGCGTGGCCGAGATCAAGACCGACCAGCCAGCATCAGCTCCAGCAACGCCGTCGCCGGGCACCCGGCCGCCGTTTCGCGCCGATCATGTCGGCAGCCTGCTGCGCCCGCGGGAGCTGCTGCGCGCCCGGGAGGACTTCGCGGCCGGCCGGATCGGCGCCGACGACCTGCGGGCCGCCGAGGACGCCTCGATCCGCGAGCTCGTGCGCAAGCAGGAGGAGGTCGGGCTGCGGGCCGCGACCGACGGCGAGCAGCGCCGCGAGTCCTGGCACATGGACTTCATCTACCAGCTCGGCGGCATCCAGCAGGTGCAGGACGACACGATCAGGGTCGCGTTCCACAACGAGCAGAAGACCTACGAGTGGGCGCCGCCGTCGGCGCACGTGGTCTCGCCGGTGACGCTCGAGCACACCATCTTCGGCGACGCGTTCTCGTTCCTGGCCCAGACCGTCACCACCGCGATACCGAAGCTCACGATCCCGTCGCTGAGCATGGTGCACTACCGCGGCGGCCGCTCGGCGATCGACAAGGACGTCTACCCCGACCTGGACGAGTTCTGGACCGACCTGGTCGCGGCCTACGCCCAGGAGGTGCGGCAGGTCTACGACCTCGGCTGCCGCTACCTCCAGTTCGACGACACCAGCCTGGCCTACATGAACGACCCGGCGCAGCGCCAGCATGTGGCCGACATCGGCGGCGACCCGGTGCACCAGCACGAGCACTACATCGCGAACATCAACCGCGCGCTCGCCGGCAGGCCCGCGGACATGGCGGTGACCACGCACATGTGCCGGGGCAACAACCAGAGCATGTGGGCGGCCGAGGGCGGCTACGACTTCGTGGCCGAGGCGCTGTTCAACGAGCTCGACGTGGACGGCTTCTTCTGCGAGTGGGACGACGAGCGCTCCGGCGGCTTCGAGCCGCTGCGGTTCGTGCCGAAGGGCAAGCGCGTCGTGCTCGGCCTGGTCACGACCAAGCGCGGCGAGCTGGAAAGCAAGGACGACCTGAAGCGCAGGCTCGAGCAGGCGTCCCGGTTCGTCGACATCGACCAGCTCTGCCTGTCGCCGCAGTGCGGGTTCTCCTCCACCAAGGAGGGCAACGACCTCACCCCGGAGCAGCAGTGGGCGAAGCTGCGGCTGATCGTCGAGGTCGCGCACGAGGTCTGGGACTGGTAAGCCCTGCAGTGACCCGGGCCGAACAGGTCGGCTCGGAATGACGGACCGGCTCTGCAAAGAGTACATTTTGCAGGGTGACAGCTTCGTACAGCTTGACCACGGCACGCGCTCACCTTGGCGAACTGGTGGCGCGGGCCAGGCACACTCACCGTCCGGTACCGATTACCCAGCACGGCAAGCCGGCGGTCGCCATCGTCAACATCGATGACCTGGCCGATCTGGAAGACCGTGCAGCGCTGGCCGCGCATTATGCCGCCAAGCTGGCGGGCCGGGAGGGGGCGCCGCTGGCCGATCTCGATGCGGCGCTGGACCGGATCGACGCCGAAGACGGGAAGTGAGCCTCACCGTCGTCGTGCGGGAAACGGCGATCCGGGCGCTGGCCCAGATCCGCTCGGAGGACCGGGAGACCTTCGTCCGGATCAGGCAGGCCTTATCGGCGCTCGCGGATCAACCGCGTCCGGACGGGGCGGTCCCGTGGGGGAACAGCGGGATCTACCGCTGGCATCTTCCCGGCATCCCGTCGTGCCAGCGGGTGCCGGTGATCTGCTCGTACACCTCGACGTAGCGCGCCCTGCTGGCCTCGACGATGTCCTCGGGGATGGGCGGCCCGGGCGGGGTCCTGTCCCAGTCGAGCGTGGCGGACCAGTCGCGGACGAACTGCTTGTCCAGGTAACGCTGCGGACGGCCGGGCTCCCAGGCGCCGGACTCCCAGAACCGTGAGGAGTCGGGGGTGAGCAGTTCGTCGCCGAGCACGAGCGACCCGTCCGCCGCGTAGCCGAACTCCAGCTTGGTGTCGGCGATGATGATGCCCCTGGCGAGCGCCACCTCACGGCCTCGCCGGTAGATCTCCAGTGTCGCCCGCCGCAGCTCGGCGGCGACGCCCGCGCCGAACCGGGCGACCACATCCTCGTAGGTGAGGAATTCGTCGTGGCCCACGATGGCCTTTGTCGTGGGCGTGAAAATCGCCTCCGGCAGCCGTGAGCCCTCGGCCAGACCGGGCGGAAGCCGCACTCCGCAGACCGTTCCCGATTCCCGGTAGGAACTCAGCCCCAGGCCCGCCAGGTAGCCGCGGGCGATGCACTCGACTCCCAGCATCTCCAGACGCCGGCAGCGAAGCGCCCGGCCCTTCCACTGCGCTGGCACGTCCGTCGCGGAGATGACGTGGTTCGGCATCACGTCGCCGAGCCGCTCGAACCACCACACCGAGAGCTGGGTCAAGATCTTGCCCTTGTCGGGGATCACCGTGGGCAGCACCACGTCGTAGACGCTGACCCGGTCCGAGGCCACGATGATCACGTCATCGCCATCGGCGTACAGATCCCTGACCTTGCCGGAATGCAAAAGCTCCACGGGCTGTCCACCTTCGGTCTGGCCGCGGCCTGACATCGCGGGCCGGCCGGTCACCCGCTCAATGTATCGAGGCGCCCGACGTCGGTGATGCGCAGGACGGCGGCGCCGGCGTCGTCCGAGGCGTCCAGGTCGACCACGGCGCTGATGCCCCAGTCGTGGTCGCCCGCCGGGTCGTCGAGGATCTGCCGGACCGACCAGTAGTCGCGCTCCTTCTCGATGATCAGCAGGTCCGGGCCCCGCGCGTCCGCTCCGGTGCCGATGTCGGCGTGCTCCTCGAAGTACGGCTCCAGCGCGCCGGCCCAGGCGCCGGCGTCCCAGCCGTCTCCGGCGTCGAGCTCGCCGAGGTCGTCGTAGCGGCGCAGCGCGGCCAGTTCCACCCGGCGGAACAGGGCGTTGCGCACCAGCACCCGGAACGCCCGCGGGTTCCCGGTCACCGCGGGCGGGCGCTCGTCGACCGGGGCGGCCTGGGCCTCGGCCGGGTCGCGCAGCCGCTCCCA
Source organism: Streptosporangiaceae bacterium (assembly GCA_030040095.1). Lineage (GTDB taxonomy): Bacteria > Actinomycetota > Actinomycetes > Streptosporangiales > Streptosporangiaceae > JASHPR01. The sequence continues at coordinate 3,831 of JASHUI010000194.1, forward strand.
CTCGTCGATCAGGCTGGAGTCGGTCTGCCGCACCAGCTCGCCGAGCCACTCGATCATGTCGGCGAGCTCCTCGGTCCTGGCCTCCTCCGGCACCGTCTGCCGCAGCGCCCGGTAGGCCTCGGCCAGGTAGCGCAGCACCAGGCCCTCGCACCGCGACAGCCCGTAGAAGCCGATGTACTCGGTGAACGTCATCGCCCGCTGGTACATGTCCCGCGCCACCGATTTGGGCGACAGCTGATGATCGGCCACCCACGGATGTCCCCGCCGGTAGATCTCGTAGGCGCCCTCGAGCAGGTCGGCCAGGGGCATCGGGTAGGTGACGGAGTCCAGCAGTTCCATCCGCTCGTCGTACTCGATGCCGTCGGCCTTCATCTGGGCCACCGCCTCGCCGCGGGCCTTGAACAGCTGCGCGGCCAGCACCTGCCGCGGGTCGTCCAGGGTGGCCTCGATGACCGACAGCACGTCCAGCGGGTAATCCGGGGACTCCCGGTCGAGCAGCTCGATGGCGGCCAGCGCGAGCGGCGACAGCGGCTGGTTGAGCGCGAAGTCGTCCTGCAGGTCCACGGTCAGCCGCCAGCGGCGGCCCTGCTCGTCGGGC
>JASHUI010000195.1:0-3554 GCA_030040095.1 Streptosporangiaceae bacterium
GGCCCCCTGCGCGGCGTGAGCACGCCGCGGCTCACGTAGGAGTACAGGCTCGCAGGCTTGATGCCCAGCCGGCCGGCCGCCTCGGCGGCCCCGATCCACTCCGTCACGCGCGTCCCTCCCAGCCGCCCGGCCGCCCCGCCGCCCCCGGACTCCCGGATCCGCCACCGTAGTCCCGAACCATGTTGACTAATAATCAATATTGACTCATATGGACATGATGATTGAGGCTATCGGTATCGGGCAGCGGCCCGCCAGGGACCCGGGCAGGGCGGCCGTGACCGCCTGATGCCGGGGACCCGGGGCGATCAAGGGAGAGCACATGCCAGAAACCCCGCGCGTGACCGCAAACGGCAACGGCGCGGAGGCGCCCGCCGGGCTCGAGGGAGTGGTGGTCGCGCACACCCAGATCGGCGACGTACGCGGCCTCGAGGGGTTCTACCACTACCGGCAGTACGACGCGATCGAGCTGAACCGGCGCCGGTCCCTGGAGGACGTCTGGCACCTGCTGTTCCGCGGGCACCTGCCCGACCGGGCCGAGCGGCAGAGCTTCCGGCAGGAGATCGCCGAGCACCGAGTGCTGCCGGAGGATCTGGTCCCGTTCCTGCGCGCGCTCACCGCCACCGAGCCGTATGAGCCGCTGGCCGCGCTGCGCACGGCGATCTCGTTCGTCGCCCAGCGGTCCGGGTTCCGCTCCTGGATCGACATCTCGCCCGAGCAGCTGTACGACAACGCGATGCAGCTGTCCGCGCAGACGCCGGTGCTGCTCGCCGCGCTGCACCGGCTGCGCGCCGGACTGGAGCCTGTCGCCCCGGACCCGGAGCTGTCGGCCGCGGCCAACTACCTCTACATGCTGAACGATGAACGCCCCGACGCTCAGCACACCTGGGCGCTCGAGCGGTACCTGGTCTCCACGATCGACCACGGCTTCAACTCGTCCACGTTCACGGCACGGGTGATCGCCTCCACCGGGGCCGATCTCGGCGCGGCGGTGACCGGGGCGATCGGCGCGCTCTCCGGCCCGCTGCACGGCGGGGCGCCGAGCCGCGTGCTCGAGATGCTCGACGACATCGGCACCCCGGACCGGGCCGAGGCCTGGGTCAGGGACGCGATCGCCCGGGGCCAACGGATCATGGGCTTCGGCCACCGGGTCTACAAGGGCAAGGACCCGCGCTCCGCGCTGCTGCGCGAGGTCGCGGCCGCGGTGGGCGGCAGCACCGCCGACTTCGCCATCGCGGTGGAGGACACGATCGTCCGGGTGCTCGACGAGGCCAAGCCGGGCCGGGCGCTCAACGCCAACGTCGAGTTCTACGCCGGGGTGGTGATGGACGCCTGCGGCATCCCGCGGGAGGAGTTCACGCCGACGTTCGCGTCCAGCCGGGTCATCGGCTGGTGCACCCACGTGCTCGAGCAGGTCTCCGGCAACCGGCTGATCCGGCCGGCGGCCCGCTACGACGGCCAGGCCCCGCCGCAGCCGGTGCCGGCCGCGGACTAGCCGCGGCGGTCAGCGGCCAAGCTGGCCCCGGTCACGCATGTTGCGGATCCGGCGCCGCTGGGACGGGTCGAGCATGCGCCAGGCGATGATGGGAAGCGCAACCGCGAGGACGATCACCCCGAATGCCAGCCACGGGTTCACGATAAACAGGATCAGCCCGAGGATGACTCCGCCGATCCCGAACATCATGTGACGCGACATGTCTATCTCCTTAGGCGGGATACTGAGATCCCACTCTCTGAAACGCCAGGCTATCCCCATATAGTTCCTGTGCCGACTGGCGCGCCCGGCGCCTTGCCGCGATGATGGCAGTCCGACCAGAAGGGGACCGATGACGCTCTCGCTGCCGATCGAGGACGGCGCCAACGAGCTGCTGTCGCGCAGCCCGCTCGCCCTGCTCACCGCGATGCTGCTGGACCAGCAGGTGCCGCTGGAGAAGGCGTTCGGCTCGCCGTACCAGCTGGCGCAGCGGCTCGGGCACGAGCCCACCGCCGCGGAACTGGCCGACTACGACCCGGACGCGCTGGCCGCGGTGTTCAGCGAGCGGCCGGCCCTGCACCGTTTTCCGCGGGCCATGGCCGGGCGGGTCCAGGAGCTGGCCCGGATCATCGTGGATCGCTACGACGGGGACGCGGCCCGGGTCTGGACCACCGCCCCGACCGGCGCGGAACTGGCCGCCCGGCTGACCGAATTGCCGGGCTTCGGGCAGTACAAGGCGCAGATCACCCTGGCGCTGCTGGGCAAGCAGCTGGGCGTACGGCCGGAGGGCTGGCGCGAGGCCGCGGGCCACTTCGGCAAGGAGGGCTCGCACTACTCGGTGGCCGACATCACCGACGAGGCGTCGCTGGCCGCGGTCCGCGAGCACAAGAAGCAGCTCAAGGCCGCCGCGAAGGCCGGCGCCTAGCCGCACCCGGCCCGCCGACCGGACAATCAGGCCGGCCAGGCGACCGGGCCTGCCGTGCCGGCCAGGTCACCAGGCGGCGGCCGTCGTGCCGGTGCTGGCGAGGTAGGGCATGCCGGGCAGCGGGGTGAACCGGCCGTCGTCCGCCCGGCCGAACACGGTCTGCGTGAGGGTCGTGCATTCGATCAGCGCGTGCACACCCCCAGGCCCCAGCGCCAGAACGGCGCACCCCTCGTTACTGAACAGGACGGGCAAATCTGTACGGCCTATGCTCTCCTCGAGCAACACCCGGACCGGCCGCCAGGTGCTCGCGGACAGCTCGACGACGCTCACGATCATCCTGCCGTCCGGGCCGACGCCCGCGAACGTCGATGCGATCACCGTGTCCCCGGCCGGCGTGACAAAGGCCGACTGCGGATACGACGGGCCCATGTAGGCGGGCGGCGCCGGCAACGCCAGCATCCGGGCGGCCAGCAGGCTACTTCCCCCGGCGGCCACGTTCAGCAGCCGGTAACCGCCCGGCTGCGGCCCGGATCCGCGGGCGACCGTCCACGAGAACAGCACGTGATCGTTGCCGTCCCAGGAGATCCAGATGCCCGGTTGCCAGCTTGACCGCGTGCTCCAGGTCCTGCCGAGGCCGGTCGCCAGCGAGACGAGCCGGATCGCGTTGTCCTGGCAGCCGAGTTCGCCGACACCTCCGAAGCTCCTGATCGGCTGGCAGGACGACTGGCCTTCGAGTGCGACGGTTCGGCCGTCCGGGGAGAGCGCGGCACTGGCCTGGGGGCCGAACCGGTCCGAGCCCGGAGGCACGGCGGAGGCCAGGGTCAGCGCGAGCCGGGTCAGCCGGGCCGACCGGCCATCGGCGGCCACGCGCAGCAGGAACAGGTCGTTGCCGTCGGTGATCAGGAACGTCCGGTCGTCGGCAGCCGCGCTGATCGCCCGGGAGGAGGTGGGGTCGAGCTGCGGCAGCGGCACGGTGGTCAGGACCGCGCCGGTCCGCGAGGCTCGTACGGTCGCGGTCGTCGACTTGTCGTTGGCGGCCTCCTGGACCACCACGTAGTAGGACGGCATGACGTCCGGCGCCGGCGGCCCGGGCGGGAGCGCGGTCGGCTGCGCCGACGGCCGGTTCGCCAGCGCAGACATCCGCTGCGGCGTGTGGCC
>JASHUI010000018.1:0-9777 GCA_030040095.1 Streptosporangiaceae bacterium
GGACCGCGCTTCGCTGGCCTGGGCGCCCGCCAGCGCCACCGGCTCGCCAGCTCGCGGGGAACTCGACTGGCGCGTGCGGCCACCGTCCGAGGGTGAGCCGGTGATCGAGGTGACCGGGCTGCGCAAGACCTACCGGTCCGGCCGCCGCCGCAAGCTCACGATGGTGGAGGCGGTGCGCGGGGTCGACTTCACCATCCGGCGCGGTGAGATCTTCGGCTTCCTCGGCCCCAACGGAGCCGGGAAGACGACCACGCTGCGCATGCTGGCCACGCTGATCCGGCCCGACGGCGGGCAGGCGACCATCGCCGGGGCCGACCTGCGCCAGGCCCCGGCCCTGGTGCGCCAGCGGATCGGCTTCGTGGCCCAGACCAGCGGGACCTATGAGCGGGCGACGGCGGTACAGGAACTGGTCCTGCAGGCCCGCTTTTACGGCATGGCCAAGGGCACGGCCGGCGAGCGCGCGGCGGCGGTCAGCGCCGCGTTCCAGCTCAGCGAGTTCGCCAACCGCATGGTCAAGACCTATTCCGGCGGGCAGCGGCGGCGGCTGGACATCGCGCTCGGGGTGATTCACTCTCCGCAGATCATCTTCCTGGACGAGCCGACCGCCGGGCTGGACCCGCCGAGCCGGGCCCGGCTGTGGGAGGAGGTGCGCAGGCTGCGTGACGAGGGCATGACGATCTTCCTGACCACGCACTACCTCGATGAGGCGGACGCGCTGTGTGACCGCGTCTCGATCATCGACGGCGGGCTGATCGTCGCCGAGGGCACTCCGGCCGACCTGAAGCGGGAGATCTCCGGCGAGGTGGTGCTGGTGGATCTCACCCTGCCCGGCACCGCCGGCGTGGCCGACCCGGCGGTCACCGCCGCGGCCAGCCGCGTGCTGGGCGCGCTGGATTTCGTGCACGGCTGCGAGGTGAGCGACGGCACGCTGCGGCTGTACGTGGACGTCGGCGCGACCGCGATTCCGCCCATCATGCGTGCCCTCATGGACAACGGGATTCAGCTCGGCGCCGTCGAAACCCGTCGGCCCAGCCTCGACGACGTGTTCCTGGCCAAGACCGGCCGATCCCTCGAGGAGTGACCAGTGCCGTGAAGCTCATCCGCGATACCTGGCTGGTTTTCGGCCACGAGGTTCGCCTGATCCGGCGCTACCCGGGAGTGATGCTGTTCAGCCTGGGACAGCCCTTGGCGTACCTGTTCTTCTTCGCACCGTTCCTGAGGGTGGCGCTGCGGCCGGAGGGAATCACCAGCTACGCCGCCGCCTACCGGCTCTACATCCCGGGGCTGTACGTCGCGATGGGCCTGTTCGGCGGGCTGGCCTCCGGATACGGCCTGCTGCAGGCGCTGCGGGCGGGAATCATCGACCGGTGCCGGGTGACCCCGGTCAGCCGGGCGGCGCTGCTCATCGGACGGGGGATGCTGCACGTCGTGCAGGTCCTGACGCAGGCCGCGGTCATCACCATCGCGGCACTGCCGTTCGGGCTCACCGTCCGGCCCGACGGCCTGCTCTTCAGTTACTTCCTGCTGGCCGCGATGGTGCTGTTCAGCGCCACCATTTCCTACGACATCGCGCTCACGATGCGCAGCGAGCAGGGCCTCGGCCTCGCGATCGGCACCGTGGCCCAGCCGGTATCGCTGCTGGCCGGCGTGCTCATCCCGCTGGCGCTGGCCCCGCTGTGGATACGCGACCTCGCCATCGCCAACCCCTACGCGTGGTCGGCCAACGGAATGCGGGCGCTGTTCGCCGGACGGCTCGGCAGCAACGTGGTCTGGGAGAGCGCGCTCATCATGGCCGTGCTCACCGTGACCATCCTGACCTTGTCTACCCGGCTGGTGGACCGGGAGGCCTGAGGCCTGCCGTCAGCGGCTGAGACTCCCCGGCGGTGCCGTCGCCCTCACGCGCTGCCCGCCAGCATGTCCGCCGCCAGCATGTCCGCCGGCACCGTGGTCGCCGGCACCGCGGTCGCCGCGTATCCCAGGGCGATCTCCTGATTGTCGGCGTTGTGGTAGAAGTCGGCCCGGGCCTCGAAGACGTACCACGTGTCGGCCGGCGCGGGCGGCGGGTCGGTGGCGCGGACGCCGCGCCGCAGCGCCGCCGCGATGTCGCAGGAGAACCGGACCGGCTCGCTGACGTAAAACTCCTCGCCGTCGCGCGACTCCAGCCGCCAGCCCTCGGGCGGCGGCGCGCCCGGGAGCACGTAAAGGGCGCGGGACCAGCCCTCGAACGCGTACAGGTCCTCGCCGAACCGGCGCCAGGCCGGCGGCAGCAGCGGCATGATCTTCGTGCGCCACCACCGGTCGACGGCTTCGGCCAGAGCCGGGTCCTCGAAGAGCCGGCGCAGCGCCCTGATCACCGCGGGGGACTCGGCTATCACCGGGATGAGCTCGCGGAACGAGGCCACCGGGGTTTCGCCGGAGCTGTCGAACTCGTCCATCAGGCTGGTAATAACCTGCGACCGGGTCAGCCCGGCCAGCTCGCGGACCGGCCGCCAGATGTGGTGCAGGTAGTGGTTCTCGCCCAGCAGCCGGGCGAAGAACACGAACCGCTGGGCCCGCAGGTGCTCGCTCATCGGCGCCGTGCTGCTGGCCAGCACGTACTCGAAGTCGTTCGCCTCGCCGCGCACGGTGACGAACCCGTGCTCCTTGCGCTGAGCCGTGTATTCGGTGTTGGGCAGCAGCATCAGCGGGTAGACCGCGACGCGGCTGACCTCGTCGGCCAGCCGGTCGTAGCCCTCCAGGAAGGACTCCAGCGTCTCGCCCGGTGCCCCCCAGATCAGCTCGCCCACGCAGTCCATGCCCTCCTCGGCCAGCCACGCGACGAGTTCCTCCCACTGGTTGACCTTCATGTTCCGGCGATGCATGCCGGTCAGCGCGGCGTCGGAGAGGGTCTGCAGGGAGAGCACGAACGAGCTGCGGAACCCGTGCTGCTTCATCGCCCGGACGATCCGCCGGAAGCGCTCGGACTTGTTCTTGGCCCAGCTCGACTCCAGCTCGCGCGGATAGCCGTAGCGCTCGCGCGCATGGATCAGGTCCTCGACGAACTCCTCGTCCGATTCGAGCATGCCGAAGTTGGCGTCGCACAGGCACACGGACGGCACCTTCAGCGTGCCGAAGTAGTCCAGTTCGGCGGCCAGCCTCTCGCGCGAGAACGTCCGCACCCGCTGGCCGATCGCTCCGCCCCAGAAACAGAACGAGCACTTGTAGGGGCAGCCCCGGTTGGTCTCCATCAGCACCACGTCGTAACGGAACCGGCCGTTCCGATCGGTCATCGGGATCGCGCCGGTCAGGAACGGCGAGGGGATCAGATCGAGTTCTTCGATGCGCTCGCGTTCGGGGTTCTCGACCCAGCTGCCGTCCGGGCAGCGGTAGGAGACGCCCTGCACCGACGTGGGGAGGAGGTCGCGCCCGCCGTCGCGATGAGCCACGTAGTGCTCGATCAGATCGCGGAAGGTCAGTTCCCCCTCGCCATCGACGATCACGTCGACCCAGGGGTACTCGCGGAAGACCCGGCGCGCCTGCCCGGCCACGTGCACGCCGCCGAAGACCACGATGCCGTCGGGCCGCATCTGCTTGTAGGTCTCCGCCAGGTAACCGAAGGTCCGGTAGTTCCAGCCGAGCACCGAGAACGCGATCAGGTCCGGCGCCCCGTCGGCGAACAGCCGTCGCGCCATGTCGTGCAGCGAAGCGCCGCCGCGGAAGTTGCAGATCTCGGTACTGACCGCGGAAGCTAAATCCACGTCGGCGTCCAGCACCGCCTTGAGATAGCCGACCGCGAGCGGCATTGTGTCCACCGGCACGTCCCAAGCGGCCTGCTGGACGAGGCGAACCTGGAGCATCTGAACCCCCTCGAACGCTGCGCGAGAATCCCACACTCCTGCGATCGTCACATTCGGGCAGGGACCGTGCAATACATCGGGCGATACGCGGGCCAGCTATCTGCCCGCCGCCTCGCGGGAGGATCGCGCGCATTCGAACAGGAGCAGGTGGTGGGGCCCGTAGATCGCGCGGGTGGCCGGCAGCCCGGCCTCGCGCGCGAGCGCCGCGAGATCGTCGGCAGATCGTTCCCGCCCCCCCACGACCGCGAGCATCCACAGGTCGAACCAGTTCTCGTGCGGCACGAAGGGATCGCCGTGCATCAGCTCCACGACCAGCACCCGCCCGCGCGTGCCGCACGCCTCCGCGCACCGGCGCAAGATCGTCAGCGCCTGCGCGTCGTCCCAGTCGCTGAGAACGCGCGAGACCAGGTACACGTCGCCGCCGGCCGGCAGTTCGACGAAGAAGTCCTTGCTCGACACCTCGACCCGGTCGGCCAGCGCCGAGTCGGCGAAGCGCCGCTCGGTCATCTGCGCCGGAGCGGTCCGGTCCACCAGCATCGCGCGCAGGTGCGGGTGGGCCCGGAGCACCTCGGCCAGCAGGGCCCCGGAACCGCCGCCCACATCCACCACGAGTTTCGCGGATGCCCAGTCGTAGAGCGCGGCCACGCTCGGCCCCTGGGTCTTGTGCTCTTGGATCATGACCTGGTCGTACCAGTGCTGGTAGGCCGGCTCGGCGTCCAGGTCCTCCCAGAACGTGCGGCCGTGCAGGACGGCGAAAGCGGGCTCCCCCGTGCGCACGCTGTGCAGCAGTTGCGTGCAGGCGAGGTCGGCCCGGGCCGCCGGCCCAGCCAGATCGAGCCAGTCGGCCAGGCCGACGGGGTCCGGGACCGCGAGCACCTGTCCGGTCTCGGTCAGCTCGAAGTGGCCGGGCGACGGCTCGTTAAATAGCCCCTTGCAGGCCAGGTGACGCAACAGGCGGCCGAGCGCGTCCTGGTTCGCCCCGCACGCCCGCGCGAGCTCGCCCAGATCGTGTATGCCCGACGCGATCAAGGCCGGCACTCCCAGAGTGGCGGCCACGCGCAGCGCGAACGGCGTCCACACGTTGGCCAGCTCTTGCACCTTTTGATTGGCGGACATCTGGTCCACGCTCGTCATGTGCCTGCCCCATTCCGTCGGCGTATGCGCATATCCCCGACCCTCCTATACGGGCGGGCCGTCGGCAAGGCCGGCCGGGGCCGCCCGCCGGCACGGCCAGCGCGCAGGATCTGCGCCGCGAGGCTTGGCTAGCCGGTCTCCCGCTGCCAGGCTTGGCCTGGACGACTGGTCAGCCCAGCTCACTGCGACGCGGGACAGCGCCCGAGAGGAGCCGCGGATGGAGCCGCTGGGGATCGCCGGTGCCTGGATCCGAACCCCGCGGATCCACCGCGACGGGCGGGGGAGCTTCCTCGAGTGGTTCCGCGGCGACGAGGTCGCCGGCCACCTCGGGCACCGGCCGCAGGTGGCCCAGGGCAACTGCTCGGTGTCGCGGCGGGGGGTGGTGCGCGGCATCCACTACGCCGACGTGCCGCCCGGGCAGGCGAAGTACGTGAGCTGCGTCAGCGGCGCGATCCTGGACGTGGCCGTCGACCTGCGGGTCGGCTCGCCCACGTTCGGGCGGTGGGAGGCGGTGAGGCTCGACGACCAGGACCGGCAGGCCGTGTACCTGGCCGAGGGGCTTGGTCACGCTTTCATGGCGCTGAGCGAGCAGGCGACGGTGCTCTACCTGTGCTCGACCCCCTACGACCCCGGCCGGGAGCACGGCGTCCATCCGCTCGACCCGTCGCTCGGCATCGCCTGGCCGGCGGAGGCGGGCGTCTTCCTGTCGGAGCGGGACAGCGCCGCGCCGAGCCTGGCCGAGGCCCGCGAGCGCGGCCTGCTGCCGGCCCTGGAGGCGTGTCTTGAACGCGCCGGCCCGGCCTGCGACTAGCCGCCCGGGTCATCGGTCACCGGGTCACGCCCGGCGCCGCCCGCCTGCTTCAGCGGTTCCCACCAGTCGCGGTGGGCGGCATACCAGCGGACGGTCTCCCGCAGTCCCTCGTCGAACGGGATCCGCGGCGCGTAACCCATGCTCCGCAGCAGCGAGTCGTCCAGGCTGTAACGGCGGTCGTGCCCGCTGCGGTCGGTGACGTGCTCGACCATGTCCCATCCCGCCCCGAAGCAGTTCAGCAGCGCCTTGGTCAGCTCGGCGTTGGTCAGCTCGATGTCCCCGCCGATGTGGTACACCCGCCCGGGCCGGCCCTTCTCCAGCGCCAGCTGGATCCCGCGGCAGTGGTCGTCCACGTGCACCCAGCCGCGCACGTGCTGGCCGTCCCCGTACAGCGGCAGCTTCCGCCCGTCCAGCAGGTTCGTCACGAAGAGCGGGATCACCTTCTCGGGGAACTGGCGGGGCCCGTAGTTGTTGCAGCACCTGGTGATGATGACCGGCAGCCCGTGGGTGCGCGTGTATGCCCGCGCCATCAGGTCTCCCCCCGCCTTCGACGCCGCGTACGGCGAGTTCGGCGCCAGCGGCGCGTCCTCGGCCCAGGACCCGTCGAGGATGCTGCCGTAGACCTCGTCTGTCGAGACGTGCACCACTCGCCGCACCGACGCTGCCCGGCACGCGTCCAGCAGCGCCTGCACGCCGGCGACGTTCGTCGCCACGAACCCCGCCGCCGCGGCGATCGACCGGTCCACATGGGTCTCGGCGGCGAAATTGATGACCACGTCGTGGCCGGGCACCACCGAGGCGAGCAGCCCGGCGTCGCGGATGTCACCGCGCACGAACGCCAGCCGCGGGCTGGCGGCCACCGGCTCCAGGCTGGCCAGGCTCCCGGCATAGGTCAGCTTGTCCAGGACCGTCACCCTGGCCTGCTCATATCCCGGGTATCCGCCGCCCAGGAGGGTGCGGACGTAATGCGACCCGATGAACCCGGCTCCCCCGGTAACCAGCACCTTCACTGGCTGATCTGCACCTTGCTGTGATCGCCCAGCACCAGCCGGTGGACCCGCGGCACCCGCGGTGACTCGGTCACCTCGACCTCATGGCCGATCAAAGACGCCTCGATCCGGCGTACGTCGCGGATGAGCGCGCCGCGCAGCACGATCGAGTACTGGATCTCGCTGTCGCTGATCACGCAGTCCGGTGCCACCGACGTGAACGGGCCGACATAGGAACCGGAGATCCTGGTCCGCTCGCCGATGATCGCCGGGCCCACGATCCGCGATCCGCTGACCTGCGCCCCCGCCCCGATGCTGACCCGCCCGATCAGCTCGGTTTCCTGATCGACCGTGCCGTGCACCTCGCGAGCCAGGCTCTCCAGGACCATCCGGTTGACCTCGAGCATGTCGGTGACGTTGCCGGTGTCCTTCCAGTACCCCGTGATCCGGCTGGCGGCGACCTTCCGGCCGTGGTCGATCAGCCACTGTATCGCCTCGGTGATCTCCAGCTCACCTCGCCAGGAGGGGCCGAGCTGGCTCACCGCCTCGTGCACCGCCGAGGTGAATATGTACACCCCGGCCAGGGCGAGATCGCTCTTGGGAGCGGACGGCTTCTCCTCCAGTCCGATCACCTCGCCGGCCGCGCCCAGGACGGCCACCCCGAACTGGCGCGGGTCGGGCACCTGGGTCAGCAGAATCTGGGCGTCCGGGCGGCTCGCCCGGAACTCCTCGACCAGCGAGGTGATCCCGCCCACGATGAAGTTGTCGCCCAGGTACATCACGAAGTCGTCCTCGCCGAGGAACCCGCGCGACATCAGCACCGCGTGGGCGAGCCCCAGCGGCGCCGGCTGCCTGATGTACGTCACATCCAGCCCGAACGAGCCGCCATCTCCCACGGCAGCCTGTATCGCCGGCGCCGTTTCCCCGACCACCACCCCGGTGTCGGTGATGCCGGCGTCCCGGATCGCCTCCAGGCCGTAGAACAGCACCGGCTTGTTCGCGATCGGCACCAGCTGCTTCGCGGACGTGTGGGTTATCGGCCGCAGCCGGTTGCCCGACCCGCCCGCGAGCACTAAGGCCTTCATGGTCACAACTTAACTTGCCGCATGCCCGGCGCTCCGGCCGTCCCGGCCGCCCGCCGCCCGGCAGTCGCGCCGCCGCGGACCGGCCTTGCCCTCGCCGGAGCCATCCTATGGCGTCACTTCGTCCGGTCGCCCTCGTCCGGGCAGGTCGATCTCTGGGTACAGGCGTTCGAGGGTCTCTCGCACCGGCTGGTACCTGGGCTCGGCCAGCGCCGATGTCAGCAGCTTGTCGAGGCTGGTGAGGGCGGTCGTGGCCTCGTGCTGCGGCACCTCGCGCCCGCGATCGCCGAACGAGGAGCCAATCCGCGCCTCGCGCACCTGGCCGACCAGGTCGTCGGAAAGGCCGTCGGCGCCGATGCCGAGCCGGGAGAACAGCTCGGGCAGCTGGTCCTCCCGGTCGCGAAATGCCTCGTAGGAGTAGACCCAGACGTTGTCCGGCCATCGCGCCGCGGCGCGGCTGAAAGCCTCGACCGCTCGCAGATAATACTGGGTGAAGGAATCCACGTACTCGGTGATCTCCACCCCCTGGGCGGAACTCCACGCCACATGCACCTGGCTGTTGAGCAGCTCCCAGGGTTGCCGCACTAACAAGACCAGCTTGGCCTCGGGGAAGAGCTGCCTGAGAAAGGCGATGTCCTGGCGGTTTCCGTGACGGATCTCCTTGAACCCCCAGGCAGCCCGGGCGCCGGGGGTCTTATAGAGCCCTTCGAGGAAATGAGCTGTCGCGCGCAGGAGGCCATCTCCGTCCACCGGGTTCGCCCATGGCTCATACCGGGTCGTGAACTCATCGAAGCGCGCGTATTCGCTCACATCAACGGAGTAGCCGAATTGAGCGAAGTCGCGGTGCATGAGGCGCAGCCTCGTCACCATGCCCCCGTTCTCGCCCCAGATCATCACCTGCCGGTGACAGTTCAGCAGCCTCTGGACGAAGGTCGCGCCGCCTCGGTGAAGCCCCAGCAGGAACACCGCTCGGCGCCCCCCGTCCGCCCTGCGCGGCGCCGTCAATTCACGCTCCGCCATGACCCACCGCCACTCGTGAGGCTGCAGCTCGTCCCGGTCAGGTTTCGGGGATCAAAGACCACGCGGCCACCTTCCCTCCTATTTCCGATCTGTAATGAATGAAATCCGACGGGGACGGTCGGCGCCACCTGGCAGATCGCCTCGGAGGCTTCGGGGCATGCACCGAATATAGTCTCCCGGCGCCGTCAGAGTAACCGAGCAGGCCGCCCCTGCCGTAATGCGTCGGCAACGGATTGCGGCCATAAGCCGGGTTCTTGCCGGGGTCCATTCCCGGACACGCGGCGGCTGTCCCTGTGAGGGTCAAAGACCGTTTTCGCGGCCGGCCGCCCGGCCCTCACCGGGCCCGAGCGGCAGACCTGTCAGTTCGAGAAGTCCTGGGTCATCCACACGGTGCCGGAACTGTCGATGGTCACCGCGATGCCGATGTGGGTGAAGGCAGCGCTGAGGATGTTCAGGCGATGCCCGTCGTCGGGCGGCTTCTCGTTCAGCATGTCCTGGGTGAGCGTCACCGCCATCTGCGCGATGGCCGAGGCGGTGTCGGAGACCGGGCCGCCCTCGCCGATGTTCTCGCCGGCCGCGGTCCAGTCCACCCCGGCGTCGGTCTCGCGGGTACCGAGCGGCGGCTCGCCCGGGCACTGGTGCGAGAGCCCGCAGCCATCCGCCATGCGCGCGTTGTGCGCCGCCGAACTGCTGTCGAGGCCGGCTGTGATCGTGTACGGAGCCAGGCCGTCCTGGCTGCGGGCCTGGTTGATCAGCGCCAGCACCTGGCTGACCGCCTCGGACTCCTGGCCCGGCGGCGAGCCGGCGGATGACTGCTCCGCGCCGGGTGACGCCGTCGGACCCCCCGGGGCCCGATCGCGGCCGTGCCGGCCGGCCCGGCTGGGGGCCGCCGACGGGTCCGGGGT
>JASHUI010000019.1:0-9014 GCA_030040095.1 Streptosporangiaceae bacterium
ACCAAGGACCGCGGCAAGGCGTTCGGAGTCTTCGGCGCGATCGCCGGCGCCGGCGGCGCGGTCGGCCTGCTGCTCGGCGGCCTGCTGACCCAGTACCTGGACTGGCGCTGGTGCCTGTACGTCAACCTCGTCTTCGCGGCGATCGCGGGCGCCGGAGCGGTCGTTCTGCTGCGCCGGCAGCCGTCCGGGCAGCGGCCGCGGCTGGACCTGCCCGGGCTGGTGGCCGAGGCCGGCGGCATGTTCTGCATCGTCTACGGTTTCTCCAACGCCGCCAGCGATGGCTGGCACGCGCCGGCGACGTGGGGATTCCTGGTCGCGGGCGTGGCCTTGCTCGCGGCATTCGGCTACATCGAGACGCGGGCCGGGCAGCCGCTGCTGCCGCTGCGGATCGTCCTGGACCGCAACCGGGCCGCCTCCTACCTGTCGATCCTGATCACCGGCGCGGGCATGTTCGGCATCTTCCTGTTCCTGACGTACTACCTGCAGGAGACGCTGGGGTTCAGCCCGGTCACGACCGGCGTGGCCTTCTTGCCCATGGTCGGCGCGATCATCGTGTGCGCGAACCTGGCCAACATCGTGCTGCTGCCGCGCATCGGGCCGAAGTTCCTTGTCGCGCCGGGGATGCTTGCCGCAGCGGCCGGCCTGGTGTGGCTGACCCGCATCGGCGTGCACTCCAGCTACGTCGCGGACGTCCTGCCGCCGCTGCTGGTCGCATCCGCCGGGCTCGGCTTCGTGATGTCGCCCTCGATGAACACCGGGACCGCCGGTGTCGCGGCATCGGATGCGGGCGTCGCCTCGGCGGTGGTGAACACCGGGCAACAGGTCGGCGGCTCGGTCGGCACGTCACTGCTCAACACCATGGCGGCCAGCGCCGCCGCCGGTTACCTGACCGCCCACCTCACCCCCCGGCTGATGGCCGACGGCCGCCCGGCACCCGCGCTGGCCGAACTAGCCCAGGTGCACAGCTACACCGTCGCGTTCTGGTGGGCGGCCGGCATGTTCATCGCCGGGGCCGTGCTCGCCGCCCTGCTCTTCCGTCGCGGCGCGCCCGCCGCCACCGCGCCCGCCGTCATCGCGCACGCCGTCACCGCGCCCGCAGCGGCCACGGCCGCCCAGCCTGAGGGCGTGCTGTCATGACGGACACCGGCATCCGCACGCGCGCTGGCCAGGCCGTCACGGCCTTCGACCCGCTGGCCGCCCTCGACGCCCTGCTCTCAGACGTCGGGCTCTCCAGCACGGCAACGGGCGGGAGGATATCGTTCGCCGGCCAGGATCCGATCCTGCCCGCCGCGCACCGCCTCGGTGCCTGCATCGGCCTCCCCATCATGGCG
This sequence comes from Streptosporangiaceae bacterium, assembly GCA_030040095.1. Taxonomy (GTDB): domain Bacteria; phylum Actinomycetota; class Actinomycetes; order Streptosporangiales; family Streptosporangiaceae; genus JASHPR01. Next base: position 1,332 of record JASHUI010000019.1, read on the forward strand.
AACGCCGTGGCGGCGGTCGCCTTCCACCGGCGCCGCGGTGGCCCGGTGCAGGACCTGGAACTGGACCTGCGTCAGGCCGTGCACGGCATCAACCCGGCCGCGTTCTGGCATCCCTCCCTGAACGGCCAGCCCGCCCCGCATCCGCTCGTCCTGGACAACCCGTTCCTGCTCGCCCCGTACCGCACGGCGGACGGCCGGTGGATCATGGCATCCGGGGTCTACCCGCACCTGGCCGCGAAGTGGTGCCGGTTCCTTGACGTCCCGCCCGACGGCGCCAAGGTCGCCCGCGCCATCGCCAGGTGGGACGCGGCCGGCCTGGAGGAGGCGGCGAACGCCTCGGGCCTGCCCGCCTGCGTGGTGCGATCCCCGGGAGAATGGCTGGCGCACGAGCAGGGAGCGCTGCTGGCAAGCCAGCCGGTGATCGGCCTGCGGCGGGTCGGCGACGCCCCGGCCCGCGACTTCGGCCAGGCGCCGAGGCCGTTCGCCGGCCTGCGCGTGCTGTCGTTCACCCAGGCCGTCGCCGGTCCCACCGTGGGCCGCACGCTGGCCGAGCACGGCGCGCAGGTGCTGTGCGCGACCCGGCCGAACGACTACGAGCACGAGTTCATCTATGCCGAGGCCAACGTCGGCTCCCGCAGCGCGTACATCGATCTGGGGACCCCGGACGGGCAGAGCCGGGCGGCCGCCCTGCTGCCCGCCGCCGATGTCGTGGTCAACAACCACCGCGGCGGCGCGCTGGAACGCCAGGGCCTGGACCCGGGCCGGCTCGCGCGGACGTATCCGGGCCTGGTGTATGTCTCGGTCACCTGCTACGGGTCGCGCGGGCCCTGGGCGCGGCGCGGCGGCTTCGACATGGACGCCTCGGCAGCCTCGGGGCTGATGACGATCGAGGGAACCGAGGCCGAGCCCCGGCTGCCCGTGACCGGGCTATTGAACGATTACGTCACGGGCTACCTGGGAGCCGTCGGCGTCGCCGCCGCCCTGGTCAAACGCGCCACGGAGGGCGGCTCGTGGCACGTTACGGTGAACCTGACCCGGGCTGCCATGTGGTGCGGCTCCCTCGGCGTCGTCGACCCGGCGCTGGCCGGCCGCGACCGGGAGCACAGCCCGCGCGAGCCGGCCGCCTATGACGCCCCCAGCCCACTCGGCGACCTCCACATGCTCGCGCCGCCGGTCCGGTTCTCCGTCACGGCGCCCGCCTGGCCGGCCCCCCCGCTTGTCCCCAGAGGCTCGAGCCGAGCCGAATGGCTGGGCTGATCCGCGCGGACCGCCGCGCCGCCGACGTCTGAGCCGCCCGGGCGGCGGCGGATATCCTGAATGACATGGACAGCCGGGCGAGCGACAAAATCCCCGGTGCCAGGGTGCGCTTCAGGCGACGCGAATCAGCCCGGCCCTCATCCGATGCCAGGCCAAGGGAATGGCTGGCGCTGGCCGACGGCGCTGTGCAGGAAGCGAAAACCGAAGGGCATGCTCTTGCCCTGGTCGGAGAGCCGCTGCCGTACCATCCGGGCCGGGCTGAACGGCGCAGCGGCAAACCCGCCGAGGTCATAACCTCCGACCGCGTGCCCAATTCATGCACCTGCTCGTGGGCATATTCTGCGGGCAAGCTGACCTTGAAGCACTATAACGCGGCATGTCCGGTGCACCCCGCGACCCTAGGCGCCTAGCGCCGGAAATGCCGCACATACCATGACCGACCCGTCATGCTTTCCCGGGTCCGTCGGTTCCGGCCGGCCCGTCGGCTCCGCCTTCTTTCGGCTGACCGGGGTCCGGGTCGGTCCGGGCGGTTGGGGCATATCCGGCTTTGTAGCTCTCGACGGACTTGCTCACATACGCGAGGAGATCGGGCTGAATGCGGTAAAGGCGCCTGCGGTCGTACCACGTCACGACGGCGGAGCCCAGGACGAGCCAGAAGATCAGGCCGAGGGCGGCGGCGACGGTTCCCCGGGTGAGGCCGGCGTCGCCCTTGGCGCCGAAATACAAGATCGACCGGGTACCGTCCTGCACCTGGCGCAGCGGTTCTACGTAGCTCAGCGCGCGATCGAAGGCGGGCAGCGCCTCCACCGGGACGATGGCTCCGGCCGAGGCCAGGCCCGCGTAGACGAACACCAGTATGCCGATCAGCTGCCCGTAGCCCCCGGCCACGGCGAACAGCGCGATCATGCCGGCGCCGACGCTGGCCGCGCACAGCCAGGTATAGGCCCACAGCAGCGCCGGATACGGCGCGTCCATGCCCAGTCCCCAGACCGCCACCGCGAGCATCACCACGGTCAGCACGGCCGTGAGCACCCCGACGATGGCCCATTTGATCAGCAAGGTCTGCCACCTGTTGATCGGCACCGGCTGGCGCTGGCGCCAGCGGGGCCCCGCCTCGGTGGTGGCGTAGCCGAGCGCGGAGTCCACGACGGAGTTCACGATCGTCGCGCCCAAGAACCCGCACATGATCGTCAGCAGCGCTATGTAGAACGCGCTCGTCCCCAGGGCTGAGTTCGCCGGCAAGGGATCGTACGGGGCGGTCGTCACCGTGACCGGGTTGGCCAGGAGCACGCTGGTCGCGCCCGTCCGCGCACCGGGGGGAACGAGGGCGGTCAGGTGCTGGCCGATCCGGCGAGACGCCACCGCCAGCGCGGGCTGCAAGATCCCCGCGGCCAGGCTGGCCCCGGTCGTGCCGGCCCGCTGATTGGTCAAGATCTCCACCTGCGGGGCGGCACTGGCCGCGGGCTTGGCCGCGTCGAGGCCCGCCACATTCAGCAGGCTCGCGGAGAAGCCCGGGGGTATCACCACCGCCGCGTACAGGCCGTCGCGGCCCATGGCCTGCTCCGCCTGGGCCAGCGTCGACACCTGCAGGTGAAGCCGGCCCGACACCGCCGGACTGGCCAGCAGGCCGGCCTGGACCTGCCGTCCGACCTCGAGGCGCTGCGAGCCGACCGCGGCGCCCCGGTCCTGATTCACCACCGCTACCGGCAGGCCGTGCAGGTGGGCCAGCGGGTCGACCAGCGACGAGATGTACAGCGAGGTCATGGCCGCGATGACCAGGGACGCCAGAATCAGGGGGACCATCCATATCGCCCGGACCCGCAAGATCTGGCTGGCCCGGACCGGCATCCGCGGGTCCGGCCCCCGGCGGGGAGAGGCGGGTGAGGAATCGGCGCTCACGGCAGCCTCCTCTCTGCGGCATGGTAGCGCCTACCTGCACACGATCTTCCCCGCTCGCACCTCCTCCTCGCATGCCGGGGTACCCCGGGCGTCAGCTCACCCGGACCGGCTCGCCCAGATAGTGGGCACCGGTCTCGTGGTTGTCGAGGTGGTCATAGAAGCCGACCCTGGACCGGAACAGGTACCGCGTCGGGCACACCCGCGGAGGCGCTTCGCGGTGGGTCCCGGCCCAGCCATCCAGGATCCCGGCCACGTCGTACTGGAAGAGCTCCGGCTCGTCGCTCACGTAGTACTCCTGGCCGTCCTCCTTCTCCACATGCCATCCCGATGTCGGCGGAGCGCCCGGCTCGACGTACAGCGGGCGGCACCAGGACTCGAAGCGATAAAGCTCGGCGGCGAAGGGCTGCCAGCCGGCGGGAAAGAGCGGCACCATGGCGCCGGTCCACCACCGGTGCATCAGGCCCTCCAACGCCGGGCTGGTGTAGAGCGTGCGCAATCCCGCGGCTATCGCGGGCGACTCGGCGATCACCGGTATCAGATCGTTGATCTCGGCGGCCACCGCCTCCGCCGAATGCTCGAAGGCCTCCAGCACGGAGGCGATGATCTGCGATTGGGTCAGGCCGGACAGATGCCTGGCCGGCCGCCAGAGGTGCCGGAAGTACTGGTTCTCGCCAAGGATCCGCGCCCAGAACATGAACCGCTGCATCCTGAGGTTGTCGGCTATCGTCGCGGACCGGCTGGCCAGGACGTACTCGAAGTCGTCCGTCTCGCCGCGGACGGTCACGAAGCCGTGCTGCTCCCTCCGGTCCATGTAGTCGGTGTTGGGCAGCAGCAGCAGCGGATAGATCGCGATACGAGCCACCTTCTCGGCCAGCCGGTCGAAGCCCTCGAGGAACGACTCCACGGTCTCGCCCGGCGCCCCCCAGATGAGCTCCGCGTAGCAGTCGAGGCCCTCGTGCTTGAGCCAGGCGACCAGGCTCTCCCACTTGTTCACCTTCATGTTCCGCCGGGACATGTCCAGCAGAGCCTCCTCGGAGAGGGTCTGCAGGGCCAGGGTGAACGAGCTTTTGAACCCGTGCCTCTTGAGATCCTTGACGATGCCGTAGAAGCGCTCGGATTTGTTCTTCGCCCAGCTCGTCTCCAGCGCGCGCGGATATCCGCGGCGCTCCCGTACCTTGATAAGGTCTTCGACGAACTCGTGGTCGGCTTCCAGAAGGCCGAAGTTCGAGTCGCAAAGAACCAGGGTCGGCACCTCGTGAAAACCTAAAAAGTCGATTTCCTCGGCCAGGCGCTCCCTCGAGAACGAGCGCATCCGCTGCCCGACCGCGCCACCCCAGTAGCAGAAAGAGCACTTGTAGGGGCAGCCCCGGTTGGTCTCCATGAGCGCCACGTCGTACGGGAAGTTGCCAGCCGCGTCGCGCATGGTGAGGGCGCCGGTGAGCAGGGGCGAGGGGATGACGTCCAGATCTTCGATCCTGGGCCGGTCCTCGGTGGTCACGACCGATCCGTCCGGGCCGCGGAACGTGACGCCCTGGACCGCGGGGAACTCCAGCGCGCCGGGATCTTCCAGCAGCGAGCGGATGAGGTCGCGGAAGGTGAACTCGCCCTCCCCGTCGACGACCGCGTCGACCGCGGGCATCTCACGCAGCACGCGCCGGCCTTGATGGGCGACGTGCGTGCCGCCGAAGACGACCACACCGGCCCTGTTGAGCTGCTTGAAGGTCTCGGCCAGGCAGCCGAACCTCCGGTAGTTCCAGCCGAAGACCGAAAAGGCGAGGACGTCGGGCATGGCCTCGCTGAAAAGCCGCCGGGTCATCTCCGGGAGGGTCGCGCCGCCGCGGAAGTTACAGATGGTCGTCGTCGTCGCGGGCCCTAGGTCGGCGTCCGCGTCGAGAACCGTCTTGAGATAGCCGGCCGCGAGCGGCATCGAGTCGAGCGGCATATCCCAGGCGCCCTGCTGAACAATTGTGATGCGTAGCATGCTCCGTGATCCTTCGAGCCCGAAACGGCCTCCCGGCCCTTCGACGGGACCCCCCGATGGGTACGTGCTCGGCGAGGGCGCGGCCAGCGGCCACGGCACCGGACATTGCTAGGAAGGCTCGGCTACCGCCAGGGCAGCGCTGTCACCTTTCCTCGGCAGCGATGCGCTTCTCACCTCCTTGCTCATGCTGACGACGATCGCCAGGCAGACCAGCCATGCTCCCAGAACGACGGCGCTGAGGCGGGCCCCGAGCCATTCGATGAGGAAGCCGCTGGCAATGGCGCCGAGAGACTGGGCGCCGTACGTCGCGATCTGCACCGAACTCTCTACTCGCCCGCGCATCGAGTCGGGCGTCGCGAGCATCCGGTAATTCCCGAGCATGAGCTCGTAGATCGGTGCGACGAATTCTTCCACGGTGGCGATAAGGCCAATTATCACCGCACTGGGCGCGATGGCATACAGGGGGAAGACCATCGCCTCGACCCACAGCATGCTGAGCGTGACCGTGCCGAACGTGAAGCGCTTCTCAGCCCAGCCGGCCGTCACGTTACCCAAGAGCGCGCCCACGCCCGCGGCGGCGAAGATGCCGCCGATGCCCGCCGCCGGAGTGTGCAGGCGTTCCGCCAGCAGCACTATGACCAGGTAGCCTGCCCCGTACCGCAGGCTGTCGGCGCTGCTCACCATCGTGACAATGCGCACCAGTTTCTGGTTCCACAGCCAGCGCAAGCCCGCGGTGATGTCATGCCAGATATCCTGCGCGGACTCCGCCGCATCCTGGTCTGGGCTTTCCTGAAAGTCCTTCTTGATCAGGCGCAGGGTGACCGCGGAGACCGCGAACGACACCGCATTGACCGCGAACGGGATGGCGCGGGCTATCGCGAACAGCGATCCTCCGATCACCCCACCGGAAATGCGGACGACTTCGCCAGCGGTCTGACCCTGCCTCAGACCGTCGATCAACTGCGCCGGGCCGGTCACGTTCGGCAGTGCCGACGTGCCGGCCGCATCGAAAAACGTGCCGAGTACGCTCGAGGCCGCGGCGACGACGTAGATCTGCGGCATCGCGAGCCGGCCCAGCCACAGTGCCACCGGGATGGTGCCAACCAGGACCATTTGCCCTATATCGCACCATATCATGATCTTTTTGCGATCCCAGCGGTCGGCGAGGGCACCGGCGAACAACCCGAAGACTATGGACGCGATGGCGCTCAGGCCGAGGACTATTCCAGCCTGCGCCGGGGAGCCCGTGAGGGACAGGACGAGCAGTGAAAGGGCAAGATACTGCACGCTGCTGCCGATACTCGAGATGATGTCGCCGCCCTGAAACAACAGGTAATCTTTGTTGTGCCACAACGGTGACCAGCGAATTTTACCGCGTTTCTGCATCGTCAACGACTCCAGGGCTTCTCCGGAATGCCGTTACCAGTCATCCATCGCGCGTTGTGGACCTGCCCGTACCGTTCACCTCGCATTTCTGGCCCTACCTGAGGGCGGCCGGACGAGTGCAGGTTGCGAAAAACATGCGGAGCGTTTCATCGTCCACCCGGGGCCCGACAACAAGCTCGCCGAAGTCCGCCGGATCCGGATAAGGAGCTGAGTTTTCGCCCACGTAGTCGTCGGACCAGGGCCTATCGAGGCCGTGAATGCTGAGTACGACTTCGTGTTCGGCGGTGGCGACATTCCGTACAGCATCTACCCACTCGCCTGTCGGCATTACCGTGAGCTCGATTCCCGACCGCTGGGCCAGCCGGATGACCTCGAGCCAGCATACCTTCTCCGACGTCACGACGGAGAACGGTCCTCCGCCGGGCCGCCGCAGGCCCACGTCGATCACCAGTCGCGCGGCGTGGTCCACCGGTATCCACATCTCCTCGAAATCAAAGCTTGGTGCCATCCCGATCTGCAAGATCATTCGCAGCAGTTTCAGCACCGCATCTCGCTGGTTGCCTTGTCCGGTTCTGGAGTCGATGGAAAGCCGCGGCATGCGGAATATAGCGGTCGGAACACCCAGCGCGTGCGCCTTGAATACCTCCTGCTCCGCGAGACGCTTGCTAATGACGTAACCATTCCCCGGGTTGTCCCCGAGTTCCGCGTCGGTGGAAATGTAATTCATGCTCTTGAGCGTGGCCGTGGTGGCCAGCTTGATCAGCTCCCTGGTGCTGTCGACGTTCGCCGCCCTGATCTGCTCGACCTGCAGCAGCAGATTGACCTGGGCGCCGTTGTGGTAGATGACATCCACCGTCTCGGCCAGGCGGGAGTAGTCCGCGGCCCCGATGCCCAGACGGGGCTGAGCCAGGTCTCCGGGCACCACCGTGATGCGATGCGCCACGTCCGGCACCCACCTGTCGAACCGGGTGAGGTTCCGCCGGATGCGTTCCAGTCCGTGTCGCGGGTCATTGGCTCGCACCAGGCAGGAGACGTGAATGCCTGGCCGGCTCAGCAGGCCGTGAAGCAGGAAGGCGCCGAAATATCCCGTTGCTCCGGTGAGCAGGATGTGCCGGCCGGCGTCCGCGGCGGCGCCGGGCCGCGGCGCCGGCAAGGCCGTC
>JASHUI010000196.1:0-4206 GCA_030040095.1 Streptosporangiaceae bacterium
GCCCCTGGACAGGCAAGCGCGGCGCTGGCGAGCGCACCTGCCCGGCCTGGCGAACTGGCAGGCGATGGACACCACCCATGACGGGATCGTCCGGCCACCGCACGCCGACCAGGTCGCCGGGGCGATCAATGCAGCCGCACAGCCGGTGCTGCGCGTCGGCGGACCGGGAGGAAATGGTGCACCTGAACGCCCCTAGCCGATGGTTCTTCCAGGCGGCGCCGGTAGCGGCGCCGGCCAGGCTGTTCTGGTTCCCGCACTCGGGCGCGAACGCCTCGGTCGTCGCGGCCTGGCAATCCAGGCTGGGCACGACGGCCGAACTGCACGTCGCCCAGCTACCCGGGCGCGGCGTGAGGCTCGATGAGGAGCCGGCCGGTGATCTCGATGGCTTTGTGGAGCAACTGGCCGACGCGGTCGCCGAGCTCACCGGCCGGAAGTTCGCCTTCCTCGGGCACAGCCTGGGCGCCCTGATCGCCTTCGAGGTCGCCCGCGTGCTGCGGCGCAGGGGGCTGCCCCAGCCCGAGTGGCTCTGGGCCTGCGCCGCTGAGGGGCCGAGCACCCGCCGCATCTGGCGTTACGTGGCCAACCTCCCGGAAGACGAACTCGTCGACGTGCTGCGCGAGTACGGCGGCACCCAGGCCGAGGTCCTCGCTGACCGGGAGCTGATGGAGCTGGTGCTGCCCGCCATCCGGGCGGACTTCGCGCTGAGCGAGGGGTACACGTACCGTCCCGAGCCGCCGCTCGAGGTGCCGATCCGGGTGCTGCGCGGCGACCAGGACCCGACCGTCGACGCCGGCCGGGCGACCGGATGGGCGCGCGAGACCACCAGGCCCCTGCCCGAACGGGTCTTTGCCGGTGACCATTTCTTCCTTCGGCGCTACGAGAGCGAGATCGCGGATCTCATAGCCGCCGAGTTCGACGCAGAGCGGCCGAACCCGTACCGGTCACTGCCGTCCCGGTCGTTCTGGCGGACCGCCGTGGCCGAGCCGGCCGCCGAGGAGATCGGCGACCTGTGGCAGCCGACGTTCATGATCGGCCAGGACGACCCGATCCTGACGGCAGGCTCCTGCTTTGCCCGGAACATCGGGCGCAGCCTCCTCGAAGCCGGGATGAACTGGTACAACGCCGAGCCGCCGCCGCCCGGACTCACCGCCGCCGAGCGCAGCGCCCGGCACTACGGCGAGTTCTCCTTCCGTACCGGCAACATCTACACCGCCGCCATGCTGCGCCAGTGGCTGGCCTGGGCCTGCGGCGAGGCTGTGCCGCCGAGCGAGGTCTGGCGCGCGGGCACCCGCTACTTCGATCCGTACCGGCCGAGCGTGGAGCCCGACGGCTACGCCTCGGCCGAAGCGGTGCTCGCGGCGCGCGAGGCAACGCTCGCCGCGATCCGGGCTGGGCTCGGCCGGGCGGCCTGCCTGGTGTTCACGCTCGGCCTTACCGAAGCCTGGCATGACACCAGGGACGGGACCGTCTACCCGGTATGCCCCGGCACCGTCCGGGGTACCTTCGACGAGCGGCGGCACGTCTTCCGCAATGCCGCCTTCGCCGACGTCTACGCCGACCTGTCGGCGGCACTGGCGCTGGCCCGCGCCGTCAACCCGGGGTTGCGGGTCGTGCTCACCGTCTCTCCGGTGCCGCTCACGGCGACCGCGACCGGCGGGCACGCGCTGGTCGCCAACACCTACTCCAAGTCCCTGTTGCGCGCCGTCGCCGGGCAACTCGCCGCCGAGCGCGCGGACGTCGATTACTTTCCCGCTTACGAGCTGATCACCGGCTCGCCCTTCCGTGCCAAGTTCTTCGAGCCGAATCTGCGCACCGTGAGCGCCGAAGGCGTCGCGTTTGTTATGCGCCATTTCCTGACCGCCTTCGGCCCGCACGCCACCCCGGCGCCCCCCGCCGGTGCCGCTGCCCAGGGAGCTGACCCCGACTGTGACGACGCAGTGCTCGACTACTACCGGGCCCGCTAGGTTCCTGCTGCTCGGCGACTCGCACGCCGGACCGGTCGGCCGGGCCGCGCAGGCAGCCGGCATCCCGTTCTGCGGTGGCCCGATCGGTTCTGGGCGCGACTTCAACGTTAATTTCTTCGACCTGAATGGCAGCGACCCGGTGTTCCGGGACCCGGAGATCGACAAGCTTTACCGGGGCTTCCTGGCCGAGCTTGGCGTCGACGGGCTCGGCGGCTTGACCGTCCCTCTGGTGCTGACCTTCGGGTTGAGCGCCCACTTCCTCGCCACGGCCGAGAACTGGCAGCTTTACCGCACCAGCACCGGTGCGTTCATGCCGGGCTTCGTGTCCGGCTCGCTGTTCGACGCCATCGTCACAGCGATGATCCGGGATGCCATCGCGTTCTATCGCCACGCTCGTGACCTCGGCCTGCGGGTGCTGGCGCCGCTGCCGCCGCAGCGGGTGCCGGTCATGTCCGATCCGGAGATCTTCCTAGCCGCTCAGGAGACCGCCCGCCGCTCCCTCGCCGAGCTCGGCGTCGAGATCGTGGACCTGCGCGACCGGGTCACCGACACGTCCGGTTTTCAGCGCCCGGAACTCTGCGAGGCCGAGGACCCGGTCCACGGCAACCTCGCCTTCGGCCGGCTGATCCTGGCCGACCTGCTCGACCACGGGCTGTGAGCCTGCCGCGAACCCGCCACCCGAAGCACCAAGGAGGACCCGGTGGAACAGTTCGTACTCGACGCGGACCGGATCGTGAATGACCGGCCCGAGCAGACCTACGCCACGATCGACGTGGCGCCGCTGACGCCGGTGATCGGCGCCGAGGTCACCGGCCTCGACCTGGCGGCCGAGCTGACGGCCGGCCAGCTCGCCGACGTCAGGCAGGCTTTCCTCGCCCACCACGTGCTGGTCTTTCGCGACCAGAAACTGAACGTCGAGCAGCACAAGCGATTCGCCCGTTATTTCGGGGAGCTGCGCCAGCGCCAGCTAGCCGACCTCGACGGCGGCGATCCGGAGGTGCTGGCGATCAGCGCCGACCAGGACTCACAGTTCGTGTCGGGCGAGGACTGGCACACCGACGGCACCGCCGACGCCGAGCCCTCGCTCGGGTCGATGCTCTACGTGACCCGTACCCCGGAGATCGGCTGCGGCGGCGACACGCTGTTCGCCAGCATGCACATGGCCTACGAGATGCTGTCGCCGACGATGAAGGAGTTTTTGTCCGGCCTGACCGCGATCCATGACGGCCTGATCCCGTGGCAGGGCGAAACCCCGCCGCCGGAGTACGTGGTGCCGAAGAACGAGCACCCGGTGGTGGTGCGGCACCCGGAGACCGGCCGCAAGCTGCTCTTCGTCAACGTCGGCTTCACCTCGCACATCGTCCAGCTGTCCCGGCAGGAAAGCCGGGCCATCCTCGACCTGCTGTTCGCCCACATCAAATCGCCGATCCTGAGCTGCCGGGTCCGGTGGACGCCGGGCACCCTGGTGTTCTGGGACAACCGCTGCACCCAGCACCATGCGGTGTGGGACTACTTCCCGCACTCGCGTTACGGCGTGCGCGTGACGATCAACGGCACCCGCCCGCAGGCGTAACCGGGCTCGAGGAGGTCGGGGTCCCGCGGATCGCGTCCGCGCCGTGACCCCGGCGCTCCGGCTGCGGCATACCGGCGAGCCCGCCGTCGCCTGCCGCGCCGAACCGGCAGCCACTCCGTGACCTTTACTCACGCTTATCGTCGTGAGTGCGCTGATACTGGCTCTATGACTGAGACCGAGTCCCTGATCGCCGAGGTCCGCCAACTGCGCGCCGACGTCGCCCGGCTGCACGCCGCGCACTCGCCGGTGCACATCCGGCATGGCTGGATGAACCTGCTCGTCAAGGACCTGTCCACCAACCCATACACGCAGTACAAGGTCCACAAGTGGGGTGCGATCTACTGGCTGATCAACTTTCCGCTGATCTGCGGTCTGTTCTTCTTCACGCCCGGCTTGTGGCTCAAGCTCGGCATCTTCATCACGCTGATCTACTCGATCTACTCCAACCTTGCGACCGACTACGGCGCGATGTCAGCGGCCGAGGCAGCGTTCGGCGAGCCGCAGCCGCCGCCGATCCCCCTTGAGCCCCCGCCGCCCATGACCCTCGAGCCCCCGGCCAGGTGAGGTGTGGCGCACGGAAGATCAAAACGACCGGCGGCGGAGGGAAACCGGCCGCGCCCGGGACGGCGTCGCCTGGCTGCGCCGCCGGCTCCGCTGCCCGCGCGTGCG
>JASHUI010000020.1:0-2924 GCA_030040095.1 Streptosporangiaceae bacterium
CCCGGCTCGCCATCCTCCTCGACCCCGCGGCTCCGGTCGGCCTGGGTGGCATCGGCGTGCCGGACCGGGGCGAGATCCTGGTGATCGTCGGCCCGGAGGGCGGGCTGACCCCGGCCGAGGCCGACGCCCTGACTCAGGCCGGAGCGGTGGCCGCCCGGCTTGGACCGACCGTGCTGCGCTCCTCGTCGGCCGGGCCGGTGGCCGCGGCGCTGGTGCTGGCCAGCACGCCCCGCTGGGCCTGAGGGGTCTGCTCAGGCCGCCGGGAGCCGGTGACGGTCAGCCTGCTTCGGGGCCAGGAGTGCAGGACGGCGTGGGGGACGGGGTCGCCTTCGGGCTCGAGGCTCGGACAAGGAGCTTGGCCGTCGCGTTGGCGTCCTCGCCCGTGGCCGGGGTGGGATCGGCCACGCCATCGCTGGAACTGGTCGGCGTCGGCGAGGCGCTAGGGGTCGTCGTCGGCGTGGGCGTCGGGGTGGGCGTCGGCGTCGGGGTGGGCGTCGGCGTCGGCGTAGGCGTCGCGCTTGGCTTGGGCGCGGCCGTGCCGTGCCCGCGGCCCGACGGCGAGCACGACGCGGACGGGCTTGGCTTCGGGCGGTGCCCGCGCGCACCGGTGGACCCGGATCCGAAGGCCTGCCCGGAGCCGTTCAGCTTCGACCCGTGGCTGCCGTTGCCTGGGACGTTCGCCTGGCTGGGCAGCAGTGACGCCGCGACTTGCGAGATCTGGTGCGGCAGCCCCGACAGGGCGAAGCCGCCCGCCACCGCGACCAGGACCACGGCCGCCATGGCGATGGCCGGCCTCAGCCACGCGTAGCGAGACGGGCGACCGCCGGACTCGCTGCCGGCCGGGCCCACCGGGCGGCCCAGCCGCTCGGCCCAGCCGCCCAGCATGTCGGCCGCCGGGCGGAACCACTCCAGTACCGGCCGCAGCCAGGCGAAGGCCGGACGCAGGAAGCGGATCGCTGGTTCCGCCCGCCGGGCCAGGAAGCTCAGCGCGAGGCCCAGCCTGCCGGCCAGCGTCCCGAGCACCGGCCCCATCCGGTTCATCAGCAGGTTGCCCAGGTCGGCCCGGACCGCCAGCAGCCAGGCGATGGCCAGCGGCCGGGGCGGGGTCAGCCGGGCCCGGATCCGGGCCAGCCCGTCGCCGGCAGGCTCGACCGACTCGGCGGCCGCATGCAGCGCCCGGCGCAGGACGTCCTCGGGGTCCAGGTGCGTCATGTCTCACGCTCCAGCACGCTGCGCAGCGCGGACATGGCCCGGGCGGTGTGGCTCTTGACCGCTCCCCGGCTGATCCCCATGATCGAGGCGATCTGGGCCTCGGACATGTCGCCGTAGTACCGCAGCACGAGCGCCTCACGCTGCCGCGGCGGCAGCGTGCGCAGCGCGGAGACCACGGCCGATCGTTCCAGCAGGACGATCGCGCCGTGCTCGGCGCTCGGCATGTCGGGGGAGGGTTTGGGCGCGTTCCGGTCCACCACCACGCGATGCCTCAGCACGGAGCGGGACCGGTTCACCACCGACTGGCGGAGGTACGACAGCGCCTTGTCGCTGTCGCGCAGCCGACGCCAGCCGTCGTGCATCGCGACGAACGAGTCCTGCACCACTTCCTCCGCCGTGGCGACGTCACGTACCAGCAGTGCCGCCAGTCGCACCAGAGAGCGGTAATGCGTGCTGTACAACACAGTCACTGCGCGGTCGGCGTCCCAGTCGGCCGGAACCGAGCCCAGGGCGGCGTCCGCCACAAGGGTTTCGGTCACGTGAATTGGACGCGTGGGCGCGCCGCCAGGTTCACCCGCTGTCATGCCGGGTCTTGGCGCCAGCCCGCCACGCACCGCGTGGTTTGAACGATCCCACCGCCCCCACACCCAAAGTTGTGCTGAGCTTCGCATCGCCCGCGACCTGCCGTGGCGACACACCATTCGGCACGGAGGGCCAGCAGACGCCGGGCCGTGCACCAGAGGGGTGGTGCGCCGAGGGTTCGCAGTGAGTGCAACTCTATATGTCCGCGGGCCGCTCGGCCCCCCACTAGCTGAGATATGTCCGCGCTCGCGCGGCTCGCCGCAAGTTTGGCTTATGTCCGCGGCGGCCCGGGCCGCCGCCCGGGCCGCACGTCCGGAAATGTCACGGCCCGGCCGGCCTGTCACAAGTGCGGCCCGGCCGGCCTGTCACAAGTTAAGATCGCCCCGTGGCTGACTGCCTGTTCTGCGGCATTGCGGCCGGGGAGATCCCGGCGACACGGGTGCGTGAGAGCGCTCGTACTGTCGCATTTCGTGACATAAATCCGCAGGCGCCGGTGCACGTTCTGGTCATCCCGCGGGAGCACCACGCCAACCTGGTTTCCCTGGCCGCGGCGGGGGATGGCCTGCTGGACGAGGTCGCCGCGCAGGCGGCCCTGGTCGCCAGCGACGAGGGCGTGGCGGAGACCGGCTACCGGATCGTCTTCAACACCGGGCCTCACGCCGGCCAGACGGTGCACCACGCGCACGCGCACGTGCTCGGCGGCCGGTCGCTGTCGTGGCCACCAGGATGATGCCGAGACGGGCGCCGGGACAGCGCCACGTGGTCCGCGCCGATGCGGCCTGCGGATAACATGGCGTGCAGGCGGGCCCGGGCCCGGGCCCGGGCGGGGAAGGGCACTTGACAGACACTCCCACTGATCCGCGCACCGGTACGCCGTCGCCGGACGGCCGCACCCGCGTCAAGATCGTGATTCCCGACGACCACTCGATGGTCAGCCTGCTCGGGTCCCGGGACGAGCTGCTCCACGTGATCGAGGGCGCGTTCGGCGCCGACATCCACGTGCGCGGCAACGAGATCACCGTGACCGGCTCTCCCGAGGAGACCGCGCTCGTCGCGCGGCTCTTCGAGGAGCTGACCCAGCTGCTGGCCAGCGGGGCGGAACTGGCCGCCGACGTGGTCGAGCGCAGCGT
>JASHUI010000197.1:0-4248 GCA_030040095.1 Streptosporangiaceae bacterium
CGCCGGGTCGGACGGCGCCAGCCCGTCGGCCACGGCGAAGGCGTGCAGGCCGCGCACCGCGACCACGGCCCGGCCGGCCGAGCTGGCCGCGAGCGGCGGGTGGTCCTCGTCTCCCTCGCGCAACCCCGCCAGGAAGGCGGCCACGTCCTGCGTGGTCACGTCGCCTATCCCGGCGCGGCCGGCCGCGACGAGGACCGCCGCGTAACGCCGCAGGTCCCTGCGGTAGGCCTGCAGGGTGTGCTGGGCCAGGCCGCGCTCCACCATCAGGTGATCGAGGTAGCGGGTGATCGCCTCGTCGGGCGTGACCGGCCGGGCTGCCTTCAGTTCAGCGCCTCGCTCACGGCCGTCCACGGCAGGCCGTGCGCCTCGGCGACGCCGCGACAGGTGAGGACGCCGTCGTGGGTGTTCAGTCCGGGCGCGAACGCCGGATCCGAGCGCAGCGCCTCGCGCCACCCGCGGTTGGCGATCTCCGCCGCGTACGGCAGGGTGACATTGGTGAGCGCGTAGGTCGAGGTATGCGGCACCGCCCCCGGCATGTTCGCCACGCAGTAGAACACCGAGTCATGCACCTTGTAGGTCGGGCTGGCGTGCGTGGTCGGGTGGGAGTCCTCGAAGCAGCCGCCCTGGTCGATCGAGATGTCCACCAGCACCGAGCCCGGCTTCATCCTGGCCACGAGGTCGTTGGGGATCAAGGTCGGGGCTTTGGCCCCCGGGACCAGCACCGCGCCGATGACCAGGTCGGCGTCGATGACGGCGCGTTCAATCTCGTAGGCGTTGGACGCGACGGTCCGCAGGTGTCCCCGGTGGATCGCATCCGCGGAGCGGAGCCGGCCGATGTTCTTGTCGACCAGCAGCACCTCGGCCTGCATGCCCATCGAGATCACGGCGGCGTTCATACCGGACACGCCGGCGCCGAGCACGACCACCTTGGCCGCGTAGACGCCGGACACACCGCCCATCAAGATCCCGCGGCCACCGCCGTCGCGCTGCAGGTGGTGGGCGCCCACCTGGGGGGCCATCCGGCCCGCCACCTCGGACATCGGGGCCAGCAGCGGCAGCGAGCCGTCGGCCAGCTGCACCGTCTCGTACGCGATCGCCGTGGTGCCCGCGCCGAGCAGCACGTCGGTGAGCGCCTTGTCCGCCGCCAGGTGCAGGTAGGTGAACAGCACCTGGCCCTTGCGCAGCAGCCGGTACTCCTCGCTGATGGGCTCCTTGACCTTGAGGATCAGGTCGCCGGCCTGCCACACCGCGTCGCCGTCCGGCAGGATCGTCGCCCCGGCCGCGGCGAAATCCGCGTCCGGGATGAGCGAGCCGGCCCCCGCATCGCGCTGGACGAACACTTCATGCCCGGAACGGACCAGCTCGTTCACGCCAGCCGGGGTGCACGCGACCCGGTACTCGTGGTTCTTGATCTCCTTGGGAATGCCAACCTTCATGGCATCCAGTCCTTCCTGGTCGAGATGGCCTGGCCGGCCCCTTTGCCGGCCAAGTCCGCTCCGGGCCCGCGCGGCCTGCGGTCAGTGTTCCGGGGCATCTGCGTTTCGCAGCATGCCGAACCCATCCTGACGGGCCGCGTACGCCGCCAAGATACCGAGCGCGGCGACGCCATTGTGCAGGTCACCGGCAAGAACCCGGGCCACGGCGGCGTCCAGCGGCACCCAGGCGGGCACCAGCTGAGCCTCCTCGTGCTGGGGCACGTACGAGCGCTCGGCCGCCGGCACCTCGGCGAGGTCGCGGGCCAGGAAGATCCTTAGCCGCTCGGTGCTGATCCCGGGGGACGTGAAGGTGTCGGTCAGCACCGCCCACGTGCCCGCCCGGTACCCGGCCTCCTCGAGCAGCTCGCGCCGGGCGGTCTCGTGCAGCGGCTCGCCCGCCACGTCGCGCAGGCCGGCCGGTATCTCCCAGAGCAGCCTGCCGACCGGGTGCCGGTACTGGCGGATCATCAGCACCCGCTCGTCGGCGTCCAGCGCGACCACCGCCACCGCACCAGGATGCTCGAGGACGTCACGCGCCACCACGTCGCCCTCCGGCATGCGCACCCGGTCCTCGCGCAGCCGCACCATGCGGCCCCCGCCGAGCGTGCTCGTCGAGGTCACCGGCCAGCGCTCGGCCGCATCGCGGATGTCCAGGTCTTCCGTGGCTCCGTTCACGCTCGCTTCTCCCGCCGCGCGCTCATCAGCTCGCACATCCGGACGGCCGGATGGCCCGCTCTGCACCTTACGCCCGGACCGGCCGGTCATGCGCTGGCGGCGGCCCGACGGCCGACCGCGGCCACCTGATCGGCGGACGACGCCGCGCGCGAGCGCTCCAGCGCCGCCGCGATGAGGCCGCTGAACAGGGGATGCGGCCGGGTCGGCCGGGACAGGAACTCGGGGTGGGCCTGGGTGGCCACGAAGAAGGGGTGCACGTCGCGGGGCAGCTCCACGAACTCGACCAGCATGCCGTCGGGCGACACGCCGGAGCAGATCAGCCCGGCTCGCTCGAGGACCTCGCGGTAGGCGTTGTTGACCTCGTAGCGGTGCCGGTGCCGCTCCTGCACCACGTCCGTGCCGTACAGCTCGCGGACCAGGCTTCCCTCGGCCAGCACCGCCGGGTAGAGTCCCAGCCGCATCGTGCCGCCCATGTTCCGCTCCCCGGCCACCACGTCCTCCTGGCCGACCATGGTGGCGATCACCGGATGCGGCGCCTCCGGGTCGAACTCGGCGCTGTTCGCCCCCTCCAGCCCGGCCAGGTCCCGGCCGACCTCGATCGCCATGCACTGCAGCCCGAGGCACAGCCCGAGCACCGGGATGCGGTTTAGCCGTGCGTGCCGGACCGCGCCGATCTTCCCCTCGATGCCGCGGACGCCGAAGCCGCCGGGCACCAGGACCCCGTCCGCCCCGTCGAGATGACGCGCCGCGCCCTCCGGCGTCTGGCACTCGTCGCTGGGCACCCAGCGGATATTGACCCGGGCGTCGTTGCCGAAGCCGCCCGCCCGCAGCGCCTCGGCCGGGGACAGGTAGGCGTCGGGCAGGTCCACGTACTTGCCGACGAGCGCGATCGTGACGCTGCGCGCGGGCCGGTGCACCCGCCGCAGAAGCTCGTCCCAGTCGCTCCAGTCCACGTCGCGGAAGGGCAGCCCGAGCCGACGCACCACGTAGGCGTCCAGCCCTTCAGAATGCAGCACCTTGGGGATGTCGTAAATCGACAGCGCGTCCGCGGCCGAGACCACCGCTTCCTCGTCGACGTCGCACATCAGGCTGATCTTGCGCTTCAGGCCGCCGCTGATCGCCCGGTCCGAGCGGCACACGATCGCGTCGGGCTGGATGCCGATGCTGCGCAGCGCCACCACCGAGTGCTGGGTCGGCTTGGTCTTCAGCTCGCCCGACGGCCCGATGTACGGAAGCAGCGAAACATGCAGGAAGAAGCACCGATCGCGGCCGATCTCGTGCCGGATCTGCCGGATCGCCTCCAGGAACGGCTGCGACTCGATGTCGCCGACCGTGCCGCCGACCTCGGTGATGACAACATCCACCTCGGGGCCGCCCATGTCCAGGATGCGCGATTTGATCTCGTTGGTGATGTGCGGGATCACCTGCACGGTGTCGCCCAGATAATCGCCGCGCCGTTCCTTGGCGATCACGCTGGAGTAGATCTGCCCGGTGGTGACGTTGGCCGAGCCCTGCAGCCGGGTGTCCAGGAACCGCTCATAGTGCCCGACGTCCAGGTCGGTCTCGGTGCCGTCGTCGGTAACGAACACCTCGCCGTGCTGGAACGGGTTCATCGTGCCGGGGTCGACGTTGAGGTAGGGGTCCAGCTTCTGCATGGTCACCCGAAGCCCGCGCAGTTTCAGCAGGCGGCCCAGGCTGGAAGCGGTGAGGCCTTTGCCGAGGCTGGAAGCCACACCTCCGGTGACGAACAGATGTCTGGTCGAAACGGGCCGTGATGAGTGTGCTGCCGTGGCCAAAGTGAGGCTCCCGTGGTCGATGCCTGACGGTAAATCCGCCGGTCCACGGGGTCTCAGAATATCAGCCGGGCGGCACAGGCCCGGGCAGCAACACCGAACGCGCCCCGCGGACACCCCAATGACCTGGAACAAAGTGACCGATACCGGGTCAGGCCGACGTCGTGGCCTGCGACGGGCCCCGCGAGCGCTGCGCCGCCCGCCCGCCGTGCTGCTGATCGCCGGCCTCACCGAATCTGGCCAGGGCCAGGGCACACGTGACGGCCAGGACGAAACCGACCACGGCCAGCGCGGCCAGGCCGTGG
>JASHUI010000198.1:0-3472 GCA_030040095.1 Streptosporangiaceae bacterium
CTGGGCGGGCTCGGAGCCGAACCGACGCTCCAGCCGCTCCAGCCGGGCCAGCAGGTCACCGTCCCCGGGGTCAGGGACCGGCAGCAGCACCTGGGCGCACATGAGCTCGAGTTGCAGCCTCGGCGACGTCGCGCCGCGCATCTCCACCAGCCCGTCGTTGATGACCGACGCGGCCCGGGCCAGCTTCGCCTGGCCGAAGCTATCCGCCTGCTGGCGCATCCGGTCCAGCCGGTCGCCCGGCACGTCGAGCAGCCCGGTCTCGGCCGCGTCCGGCACCGCGGCCAGCACGATCAGGTCCCGGAACCGGTCCAGCAGGTCGGTGGCGAACCGCCGCGGGTCATGCCCGGCCTCGACCACCCGGTCCACGGCCCGGAACACCGCCGCCCCGTCGCCGCTGGCAAACGCGTCGGCGACCTCGTCGAGCAGATTCTCATCGGTGTACCCGAGCAGGGCCACGGCCCGGTCGTAGGTCAGCCCGGACTCGTCCGAGCCCGCCATCAGCTGGTCGAGCACGGACAGCGCGTCACGGGCCGAGCCGGCGCCCGCCCGGACGACCACGGGAAGCACGGCCGGCTCGTACCTGACGCCCTCGCTGGCCAGGATCTCCTCCAGCAGCCCGCGCAGGACCGCGGGCGGCATCAGCCGGAACGGGTAGTGATGGGTCCGCGACCTGATGGTCGCGATGACCTTCTCCGGCTCGGTCGTGGCGAACACGAACTTCAGGTGCGGCGGCGGCTCCTCGACCAGCTTGAGCAGCGCGTTGAAGCCCTCCCGGGTCACCATGTGCGCCTCGTCGACGATGTAGATCTTGAACCGCCCGGAGACCGGCGCGTAGAAGGCGCGCTCCCGCAGGTCCCTGGCGTCGTCGACGCCGCCGTGCGAGGCCGCGTCGATCTCGATCACATCGATGCTGCCGGGCCCGGACGGAGCCAACGCGACGCAGGAGGCGCACTTCCCGCACGGGTCCGGGGTCGGCCCCTGCTCGCAGTTGAGCGAACGAGCCAGGATCCTGGCGCTCGATGTCTTACCACACCCGCGCGGCCCGCTGAACAGGTAGGCATGATGGACTCGCCCGCTGCGCAACGCCTGGCGCAGCGGTTCGGTCACGTGGTCTTGGCCCTTGAGCTCGGCGAAGGTAGCCGGGCGGTACCTCCGGTAGAGCGCCGTGGGGGTCGTGGGCTCGCCGTGCCGCGCCGGGTCGGCTGCGGCCGCGCTGGGGACATCGCCTGCCATAGCCTCATCCTTACCAGGACGGTAGAGGACCCCCCGCACACCCGTCAGAGCCCGCGTACCCTTGCTGCCTTCCGGCCCTGGGGGGGTTGGCGGGATAAACGCCGTGCGAGGGGTCTGTCGCCAGTTTAGCCAGCCCGCTCACTGGGTCGTGCCGGGATCTCCCATGGGCCGGACCGGGGCCCGGCCCGGCCAGCCGACCGGTAGGCTTGCCGGCGGAGGATTCGCCTAGTGGCCTAGGGCGCACGCTTGGAAAGCGTGTTGGGGGCAACCCCTCAGGAGTTCGAATCTCCTATCCTCCGCCATCCTGACCAGGCATCGCGCTGGGACGCCGAATGCGGCCGGTCGTCGTACCGGCCCGGCGCCGGGGGCCGACCCGCTGGGCGGGTAGGTGCTCTGGAGTCCCCATTCATGATCTGCGTGCGGCAGCGCGGATCGCGGCGCGGTCGAGGTTGCGCTTGTAGGGGACGACCAGAGAACGGGGTCGGTTGAAAATGGAGATGGAGAACAAGAGCGGGAAGCCGACGAAGAAACCAGCGAAGAAGACCCCGGCAGCCGCCGTCCAGGCACTGGGCCGCGGGCCTCCGCCGATGACCACGAGAACGACGGCGCAAGCCATGCAAACCCACTGCGCAGCGAAGACGGCTACTCCACGAGCCAGGCCGTTGGAAGTCGGCTTGCCAGCTCGCACGCGAAAAGCCGAGGCGGTCTCGTCGAACCGGCCGGGGTCTTTCCAAGTCCGGACCGCGATCCGGACGCATGCCGCGGCAACGCCGCCGAACAGCAAGATCACCAAGGCGCCGACGATGACGTTGCCCACGAGTGCCTCCAGCGCCGTCCGGCCGACACCCGTGCCGGACGACTCGAACATCGTTATACAGCACCGGTCGCCGCACCTCGCCCGAAGTGACCGGCTCTGTCGCGTTCTGGTGCTGGTGTGACGAAAGGGGCGGCCGACCAGATCGCGACCACGCCGACCACGACGAGCCGGATGAACGCACGCCGGCCGACGCTCCGCCCACTACCAGGGAGACCCTCATGGAAATCCAGTCGAAGCAGCCAACCGCCAAAGGCCCGGCCGAGTGGTTCACCGGGGACGTCTGGATCGACGCCATCGCCCGGGGCGAGGAACCCTCGCACGTCCGGGTCAGCGCCGTCCGGTTCACGCCGTCCGCCCGCACGGCCTGGCACTCCCACGCGGTCGGGCAGACCCTGTACGTCACCGACGGGCGCGGGCTCGTGCAGTCTCGCGGCGGCGAGATCGTCCAGATCCGGCCCGGCGACGTGGTCCGCACGCCGCCGGACGAGTGGCACTGGCATGGCGCCGCACCCGACGATTTCATGAGTCACCTATCGATCACCGAGGCCGTCCCTGGCGGCGAGCGGCCGGAGACGAACTGGGGCGACCACGTCACCGACGCCGAGTACAACGGCCGCTGACCAGGCACGCTGTCGCGGCGACCCATGGGCGGGATCCGCCGTCATCGGGCCACTGAAACCCCCTAAGGTGTCACAGGTCATGTCACGGTCCGCTCCTAGGTTCACCGGACATGAGCGACATAACCTCCAGCATTCGCCGTGCCGACATCGCCGACATCGCCACCCGTCAGGCGGAACTGCTGCGCGAGCTTTGCCAGCACGCCGAGCACAAGTCAGGCTCGGCGCGGGTGGCGACTATCGCCCCCTACGAGATGGCCTGGGAGCAGGCCATGCACGCCGTCGAGTTGTGCCGTCGAGCCGCCGAACTGGCCGCCCGCCTATAACCGGGGCCCCGAAGCCGGGACCGGACGCGGGTGAGATCGGCTGCTTCCGCTTTCCGGCCGCGACTGCGGCCCCGGCGCCGTACGCGGTCTGCGCGCCAGTCGCGCGTCCGGCCGACGACGGCGACGTCACCGTTCTCGACGGTGAGATGTACACCGAGGCGGCAGGGCGCGGCGTGCTCAGGATGCGGCCGCGCTCAGAGTGCGGCGTGCTCAGAGTGCGGCGTGCTCAGAGTGCGGCGTGCTCAGAGTGGCGGCGTGCTCAATAGTGTGGATGGCGCCAACGCTGTCGCTGTTTGCGATACGACGGTCCGTTAAAGCTCATAGGTGCCCGGGCGCAACTGAGCTTGCCGCAGGTATATATCGGATATATAGGTAAATAGACCTAGTGTGGATGGGCTCGGCTGAACGGTTTCGGTCAGCGCTGAGATTCGGACGACGCGATTCGGGCGCCAAGCGCGTCCGAATCGGCCGTTCCTGTC
>JASHUI010000199.1:0-12099 GCA_030040095.1 Streptosporangiaceae bacterium
ACCCGGCCGGTGGCCTCGCGCCGGGCGGCGTCGCTGTCGGTGTGCCGGGCCTGCTCGGCGGCGTAGGCGCGCAGCAGGTCGTGGAAGGCATACCGGCCGGGAACGTGCTCGGCGATCAGGTGCGCGCGGGAAAGCTCGCCTAGCACGCGGCGGGCATGCTCTGCCGTCGTGCCGGTCACCACCGCGGCGGCGTACGGCTCGAAGTCGGGGCCGGGATGCAGGCCAAGCAGACGGAATCCCCGGGCGGCATCAGCGCCGAGGTGCTGGTAAGACCATGAGAACACGGCTCGCACCGCGGCGCGGCGGTCTCCGCCTGCCGCGAGCAGGTCCAGACGCTTATGCAAGTCAGCCAGCTCGCGAGTCAGCTGGGTCAGCGGCACGCCCGGGCGGCTGGTGGCGAGCTCGGCCGCCACCCTCAGTGCCAGCGGCAGCCGGCAGCACTGGGCAGCTAGTTCCGCGGCCGCATCGGGGGCCGCGTCGACGCGCGCCCCGATGAGCGTCCGCAGCAGATCGACCGCCTCCTCTAGCGGCAGCAGGTCCAGCTCCAGGCGGGTGGCACCATCCCTGGCCACCAGCCCGGCCAGCGCATCGCGGCTGGTCACCATCACCGTGCAGGCCGGGGTGCCGGGGAGCAGGGGGCGCACCTGCTCGGCCGATCCGGCGTTGTCCAGCATGACCAGCACACGCTTGCCGACCAGCAGGCTGCGGTAGCGGGCGGCGCGCTCGTCTTCTTCAGCCGGGATGTCCTGGCCGGGCACCCCTAGGGCGCGCAGGAACCTGGCCAGCGCGTCGGCCGCGGGCATTGGCTGGTCGGGATCGTAGCCGCGCAGGTTCACGTAGAGCTGGCCGTCGGGGAAGTGTCCTGTGACCTGGTGCGCCCATTGGATGGCCAGTGCGGTCTTGCCCACTCCTGCAGTCCCAGCGATCGCGGAAATCACGATTGTCCGGCCCGCGGCCTGATCGAGCGCGGTGTTCAGCGCTGCCAACTCGACCGCTCGGCCGGTGAAATGCGCCACCGCGCATGGCAGCTGGCCGGGAAAGTGTCGGGCAGCTGGTCGCGGACGCGCGGCAGCCGCGGCTGCCGAGGCGGTCGCCGGGCCCACTGGGATCTGCTGGCTCAGCACCTGGACCTGGGCAGCGGTCAGCTCGGGCCCCGGCCTTATCCCGAGCTCGTTGTCGAGCCGGCGCTGCATCTGGTCGAAGACGCCCAGCGCGGTGGCCTGCTGGCCGCTGCCCGCGAGCGCAATCATCAGCAGGGCATGCGCCCGCTCGTTCAGCGGCTCGCGGTCGGTCAGCTCACGTAGGTGCGGCAGGATGCGGTCAGGGCACCGGGCCGCGATCGCGGCGTCCGCGTAACCGGTGACCGCGTCGGCCTTTTGCTGACTCAGCCGCACGACCGCCGGATGGCCCTGCAGGATGTCACAGTCGGCCAGCGGGTCTCCTCGCCACAGCGCGATCGCGTCCGCGTAGGCCTGGCATGCCGTGGCGAGTTCGCCCGCAGCCTGGGCCTTCTGGGCGTGGCGGACCAAGCCGCCGAAGATGAGCAGGTCCAGCTCGCAGGCCGCGGGCTCGAGCCGGTAGCCGTTGCCGGTCGTGCGCACCGGACCACCGGGCCCCAGCAGACGCCGAAGCCGGCTGATGTAGGACAGCAGCATCGACGCCGCCGTCATCGGCGGATCCTCCCCCCACAGCGCGTCGGTGACCACGGAACGAGAAAGTCCGGTGCCTGTGTATACGGCTAGCAGCCCCAGCACCGCCCGCTGCATCGGAGGGCCAAGCGCCACCGGCGCGCCGTGCCGCCAGGCCGCTACCGGCCCCAGCACGCTAATCCGCAGCTCGCCCGTCTGGACGCGCGCCGCGGCCCCGTCGGCGGGCACCCGTGCCGCCAGGCTGAGTTCCCTGGCCTGCTGCCGGTCCAGGCGCAGCGCGCTGGCCAGCCGCCGCACTGACTCGGTGTGCAGGCGCGCGGTCCGGCCCTGCTCCAGGTCGCGCACCACGCCCACACTGACGCCCGCGACCTGGGCGAGCTGCCGCTGGGTGAGCCCGGCTTTCTGACGGAACGCGCGGACCAGCCCGCCCGCATGGCTACCGCCGTGCTCACCCATGCCGTCACCATCCCATGGGCGGCCAGGAGCGGTGCGCCGATCCGTCCGGTCCCGGAGAGCCGGAGCCATCGGCGTCTGCTTGTTCCGATAATGCCATTTCCGGCACGCGTCCGCTGGCCAGGCAGGCACATCCTCAGTCAGCAATCCCTGTAATTCGGCCGCGATTCCTGTACCGGCGACCGGACCCCGGACAGGTGGCCTGCGATCGCCCTGACCAGCAGATCCACCAGACCGCCGAGGCGGCGCAACTACCGGAACAGGCTGACAGCCGGCGTCTTAGCCGACGTCTAGGACGCGGCCGGAACCTAGAAGCAGAGCATGGCTCGGCATTCGTGCAGAAGGGAACGGCGATGTCTGTATTTAGCGGCCAGGGAGCGGATGTGCCACTCGGGGTCAGGAACCGCGCGTCAGCCCCGCGCGCGCTGCGCGATGCGCGGCGGATGCCAGAAGTCGGCGGCTGCTTCGCCTACGCGGCCGAGCCCGGCGGACTGGGCACGGCCGGCGGCTGCTTCGCCTACGCGGCCGAGCCCAGGACCGGGGTAGGCAGCGGCTGCTTCGCCTACGCGGCCCAGCCCGGCGGACTGGGCACGGCCGGCGGCTGCTTCGCCTACGCCTCCGGGGCCAAGGGCCTCGGGGAAGGCGGCGGCTGCTTCGCCTACGGGGCCGGGGCGAGGGACACCGGGGCGGGCAGCACATGCTTCGCCTACGCGGCCGAGCCCGGCGGACTGGGCACGGCCGGCGGCTGCTTCGCCTACGGAGCCGGGGCCAGGGACTCCGGGGAGGCCAGCGGCTGCTTCGCGTACTGACCGGGAACCCCTCACCACCGGCTGGCGGAATTGAGCACCACAGGTGCCGTCCGTGGCTGACCAGGTGGACGTCCCGACCCGGTACTGGGCTGGGACACACCGACTGGTTTCCCCGGAGGAGACGCTGAGCACGGTCTGCCCCTATTTCCCGGTCATGGGAATTACACGGGTCGCCGATATTACCGGTCTCGACACGATCGGCATTCCGGTGGTCACCGTTTGCCGCCCGAATTCCCGGTCGGTGGTGGTATCACTGGGCAAAGGCCTCGAGCTGACGGCTGCCAAGGCATCAGGAGTCATGGAGAGTGTCGAGGCTTTCGTCGCAGAGCGGATAATACGACCGCTCATCCTCGGCAGCGTCAACGACCTGCGGTTCAGTCACCGGCTTGTTGATGTTGACCTCCTTCCGCAGCCGCCGAATTCGCTATATCACCCCGATTTCCCGGTGTTGTGGATCGAAGGAGAGGACCTGCTCACGCAAACGGCGGTATGGGCTCCTTACGAAATCGTTCATACCGCCTACACGCTGCCTGTGCCGACCGGGACGGGATGCTTCATAGCGACTTCCAACGGCCTTGCTTCCGGCAATCACCTCCTCGAGGCGATCAGCCACGGCATTTGCGAGACGGTCGAGCGCGACGCCGTCGCACTGCATGAACTGCGGACCGCTGAGGAGAGGTCGTCGCGCCGGATCGACCCTCGGACCGTGGACGACACTGGCTGCGCCGAGGCACTTGACCGGCTTGACCGGGCGGGCATGGCGGTGGCGATCTGGGACATCACCACCGACATCGGGATTCCCGCCTTCACGGCCGTGATCGCCGAGGGGGACCGGCATCCCGGCCGCATGCGGGACCGATCAGCGGGGATGGGGTGTCATCCGGACCGGGGAATCGCGCTCCTCCGGGCGCTCACCGAGGCCGCTCAGGCACGGCTGGCGGTGATCTCGGCTGCCCGTGACGAGCCCGCAAACCTGGGCTGCTCCCGCCAGGCGGCGGATGAACCGCGCCGAGAGCAGGCGGCAGGCCCCGGCGGTGACGCAGCCCGCGACTTCACCGCCGTCCGGTCCTTCTGGAGCGAGAGCATCGGCCAGGATGTGGCCTGGGAACTCGACGCTCTCCGGTCGGCCGGAATCGGCGAGGTGGTCGTCGTGGACCTGACCCGCCAGGAGTTCGGCGTCGCCGTCGTGCGGGTGATTATCCCTGGCCTGGAAGGCCCCGCAGGGCTTGTGCCCTGCCGCCTCGGACGGCGGGCGATGAACTTGGCCGGCGGCCGATGAGCGGGGCTTACGTCTTCCTCGGCCCGACGCTTGCGCTGGCCGAGGCGCGAGCGGAGTTCAGTTCCGCGGTCTACCTGCCGCCGGTGGCCGCTGGCGACGTCTGCCGGCTGTGGCAAAGGCAGCCGCGGGCGATCGGCATTATCGACGGCTACTTTGAGCACGTTCCCGCGGTGTGGCACAAGGAGATCATGTGGATCATGGAACGAGGCGTCCACGTGTTCGGCAGCGCGGGCATGGGCGCGTTGCGCGCGGCCGAGCTGGAGGCTTTCGGGATGCGCGGCGTCGGGCGGGTGTATCAGGCGGTCAAGGACGGCACGCTGGACAGGGACGACGAGGTGGCCGTCGCCCATGAGCCGGGACCGCGGGGGTACCAGGCGCTGTCGGAGGCGATGGTCAACATCCGGGCAACTCTTCGGGCAGCCCGCGAGGCCGAGATCATCTCCGACGCGACGCGCGAAGCGCTGACGGCAGCGGGCGCTGCCCTGTTCTACCAGGACCGGACGTGGCCGGCCGTGCTCGAGGCGGCCGAGGGCGCCGGCGCCGATCCCGACGAGACCAGCGCCCTGCGTGACTGGCTGCCGGCGGGAGAGGTCGACCAGCAGGCCGACGACGCGATGGCCATGCTGCGGCAGATGCGAGAGTTCCTCGCTGGCGATCCAGCCCCGCTGCAGGTGCGCTGGACCATCGCCGACACCACACGCTGGCAGGCGGCGATGCGTCACGCGATCGGTGACGGCCGCGACCCCGGCGATGATCGTGAGGTGCGTACCGGATGAACGCTGCGGCATCAGTTGGCGACCTGGCCGGGGAACTAGCCGAGGTAGAACTGCGGAACGATCCGTTCTGGGCCTCGTTCAGCTCGATCAGCGGTTATGACGACGCGGTACCCGATCTCTCGGCTGAATCCCGGCAGGCGTGGCGCGCCCGGCTGGCCGACATCATCGTCCGGTGCGGCCAGCTCGCCGGGGAAGCGGCGGAGTGCGACGGCGGTGTCCTTCTCGACGTCGTGCGCGACAAGGCAGCGCGGGCCCTGGCGGCAGCCGACTCGCGCGTCGACGAATTCACCGTGACGACCTTTCCGGTGGCTGGTCCATCGCTGATGCTGCTGATCGCGTCGCGGACCCGGCTCGGCGACCCTGCCAGCGCCCGCGCCTACCTGGCCCGGTGCCACCGCCTGCCCGGGTACCTCGATCAATACACGCACGTCGTGCGCGCAGCCGCCGGGGAGGGTCTGCTGCCCGTCGCCCCGCTTGTCAGCGATGCCCTCCGCCAGGTGCGTGAGCACCTGTCAGAACCGGAACACGACCCGATGCTCTCCCGCCAGCCGCCGGAAGGGTGGGCCGGGGCGGCGGCATGGCGGGACGAGGTCGAGCGGGTCGTGCGCGATGAGATCCGCCCGGCCGTCGGGCGTTACGCCGACCTGCTCGCCGATCTGCTGCCCAGATCGCGTCCGCCCGAGCAGGCGGGCCTGCTGCACGTGCGAGGCGGCGTGGCGGCGTATGCATGCTGTGTTCGCATCGGGACGACGCTGCCGTTCGATCCCGAGGAACTGCACCGCATCGGCCTGGGCGCCCTCGGCGAGATCGAGGAGAGCATCGCAGAGCTTGGCTGCCGCGCGCTGGGCGCCCACGACAGCGGGGACGTCATGGCCCAGCTGCGCGAGGCGACGGCTGCCGCCGCTGACGGCGCCGGGGCGATGGCGCGCGCGGCCGCGGCGATCGGCCGTGCCGAGGGACGGCGCGCTGATCTGTTCCGCCCTCCGCTGCCGCCGCCTTGCGCCGTCGACCCAATGCCCGAGCATCTCGCCCGGTTCGCAGCTCCTCCCTACTACTCGCCGCCCGCGAGGGACGGCTCGAGGCCCGGTGCCTACCTATTCAACAGCGTGCATCCCGGGCAGGCGGGAAGCTGGGCGCTAGAGGCGACCGCCTTCCACGAGGGCGTGCCCGGCCATCACGCGCAGTTCTCCCGGATGCAACTGATGCCCCACCTACCTCAGCTGGTCACCGCATTCAACGTCGTTCCGCACAGCGAAGGATGGGGCTTGTACGCGGAGCGGCTGGCGGACGAGTTCGGCCTGTACTCCGACGACACACAGCGGCTGGGCATGCTGAGCTGCGCTGCCTGGAGGGCTCTGCGGCTCGTCGTCGATACCGGCCTGCACGCCCGCGGCTGGAGCCAGGCGCAGGCCCGGGAATACGCGCTGGCGCACTCCCCGATGCCGGAGAATTTCGTCAACGCCGAGATCGACCGGTACATCGCCCTCCCCGGGCAGGCGCTCGGCTATCACATCGGGCAACAGGAGATCCTTCGGCTGCGCGACTATGCCCGGACTCAGCTCGGCGCCGGCTTCGACATACGCGACTTCCACGCGGCCGTTCTTGATCACGGTACTCTCCCGCTCGCCACGCTGCGGGAGGTCGTGGAGGCGTGGGTGAGAGCGCGATCCGCCCCGCAGGGCAGGCCAGAAGGCGACGCGGACCGGTCCGCGCACCGTGCGACTGTGGGGTAGAGGTCGCTGATGGCGTCGGTGCGGCTGTACCGGAACCCGGCGTTCGTGGTGTTCTGGTCGGCCAGAACCATCTCGTTCGCTGGCACCGGGATCACATCCGTCGTCCTGCCCGTCCTTGTTTACAGGCTTACTGGCTCACCGTCGGACGTGGCCGCGCTGACCCTGCTGGAAACGTGCCCGTACATTATTTTCGGCCTCCTTGCCGGGGCATTAGCCGACCGGCTGGACCGCAAGAAGATGATGGCGGCCTGCAACGCCGCCGCCGCCTTGGTGCTGGCCACCGTTCCGGCTGCGGCAGCCGTCCACCGGCTGACCTTGGCTCAGGTGTTTGTCATCACCTTCGGCATTGGCACGACGTTCGTCTGGTTCGACGCAGCCAACTTCGGCTCGGTGCCCGCACTGGTGGACCGCGAGCAACTGCCTGCCGCTCTGAGCTTCATCGCCTCGTCGGGCACGCTCGCGTTGCTCATCGGGCCGGCCGTCGGTGGCGCGCTGCTCACCATCATGGCCCCGACGTACGCGCTCGGCTTCGACGCGGCGAGCTACGTGATATCCGGCCTGCTGCTGGCGTCGATTCGCCGCCCGTTCCAGCGACCGCAGCACGTGCGCCCGCGGCTGCAGCGGATCCGCTCGGACATCGCGGATGGGCTCAGGTTTCTGTGGCATCAGCCGGTCATCCGGACGCTGACGCTTTCCGTCTTCTGTGCCTGCCTTAGCTGGGGCGGCAGCAGCGCGCTGCTCGTGGTCTACGCAAGCCGGGCACTGCACCTGGCTCACGCGGACGTGCGGCTCGGCCTCCTCTACAGCGCGGGTGAGCTTGGCGGGCTGATATCGCTGGTGGCAGTGCCAACGTTGGTCAAGCGGCCAGGGATCGGGCGCCTGATGGCCGCGTTCCTCGCCGCGAATGTCGTTGCCCTGGCTCTCGTGGCTATCGCGCCGTCGTACGGCTGGGCGCTCCTGCTGTTCTGCGGCTACGAGCTTGTCTATCTGATGGTGACGTCGGCCGGCGTTACCATCCGGCAGATGCTGTCACCAGATGACATGCAGGCGCGCGTCAACACCGCTGGCCGGCTCATTGCCTTCGGCGGCCAGCCGGTAGGCGCCGTACTGGGCGGCGTACTCGCCGAGTTCTTTCCCATCCGTGTCACCTTCGCGCTGCTGGCCCTTGGGGTCGCCGCCGGCGCCGCCCTGGCGGGATGGGCATGCCTGCGGTCGGGCCCGCTCGCTGTGGTCTTGCTGTCGGCTCCCGGTTCCGCGCCCTGAGAGGGAGTGATCCAAGCCCGCTCGGGCGGCGACGCGCCGCGGTTGCGTGCTCAGGACCGGAACTGGTGCCGGTACAGCCGGGACTCGCGGATGGTGAAGCCCAGCCGCTCGTAGAGCCGGCCGGCCGCCTCCCTGGACGGCCGGGAGGTCAGGTCGACGGTCTTCGCGCCCGCCTCGCCGGCCAGCCGCAGCGCCTCGCGTATCAGCGCCTCGCCGGTGCCCTGGCCGCGGGCCGCCTCATCGACGACCACGTCCTCGACCCAGGCCCGCAGCCCGGTCGGGAGCGGGAACATCACCAGGGTCATCGTGCCGGTGATCGCGCCGGCGGAACGGGCCAGCAGCACCGTGTTCGCCGGGCAGCCCGCGATCGCCTCGAGCTCAGCCTGGCCGGGCGGCGCGGCCGACCGGGACAGCTGCGGGATCAGGCGGCCGAAAGCCTCAACCACCTCGCCGGTTACCTTGTCGAGCACCTCTACCTGGACGGTCACCCGGGGCATATTACTCGCGTCGGCGTCACGCCGAGCGCCGGCCGCGCCCCTGCCGTGTTCGCGCTGGCCGGGGCGCCGGCCGGCCGGCGGCTATCCGAGGTACTCCTTCGACGCCAGCACCCGGTGCTGGCCGCAGCCGTGACTGCCCGGCAGGCCGAGCCCGTCCTTGGCCTCGGTGTCCTTCGAGCACAGGTTCAGGCGCAGGGCGTATCCGTCGTCGCCGATCCGGAACGAGAACGTGATCGTGCGCGAGAACCGCACCAGGCCGAGCTTCACGGACTTGGAGATGGCCGCATGGGTGTCCAGCGTCAGCCAGGCCGGCGCCTTGGGGACCCCGGACGACGACAAGCTCAGCCCGAGGTAGAAATACCAGGGCTTGGCGATCTCGTCCCGGAGTGCCGTGGCCGGCACCCACTCCTGGACCCGCATCCGCTCGGTGCAGACCGGCCGGGCGCAGGGCGAAAGGGCGGCCGGCACCTGAAGGTTGGAGACATAGACGGTGCTGGTGGCCGAGGTGGCGAGCGTGGCCGCCGGGTCGCCGCCCAGCACCTCGACGTAGTAGCGCGTGGCGAGGGCCGGGGCGACCGAGAAGGAGTACGACCCGGTCGCGCCGGCCAGGGTGACCGAGCCGGCCGCTGTGGCCGCGGCCGTGTACGGGAAGGTCTGGGCGAACAACGTGGCGACGTCGCCGCTGGCGGCGCCGGAAATGGCGCCGGAGATCGTCGCCTTGTCGTACTTGGACTCGTGGAAGACCACGAACACGTCTCCGGTCACCGGCTTGAACTGCGACTTCGCCGCGATCGTGACCGTCGGCCCGGTCGCGGCCATCGCCGGCGCCGCCGCGCCGGCGATAGTCCCTCCGGCAACGGCAGCAATAACCACACTACGGAAGAATCTGGACATTATCGATTATCCGGCCTTTCCCCATCCATCACGCGTTGCCAACAAAGGTGGCAAACAGGGTAAAGGTAAGATTTGCTGACGACAAGCCCAACCTGAGCAGGTTCCCTGGGTGGGACACCTGGACGCGGGCGCGATGCGGGCGGGCAGGCTGCCCGGCAGGCGGCTAGCGGTCGCGGGCCGCGAGGTCGGCGGCGTACCCGTCCAGCGCCTGGTCCACCTCCCGCTGGTCGTAGCCGGGACGCAGCCTGGTCGTGGCGAAGAGCACGCCGCGGACCTCCTCGGCCGTCACCGGCCCGCCCTGCGGCGTCCAGCCGGCCAGCGTGGCCTCGATCCGCGCGACGAACTTGTCGACCTCGGCCTTCGCGTACCCGGGGCGCAGCCTGGTGATGGTGAAACGGCCGGGTTGGGCGTCATTCACATATCGGAGTATGTCGCAACATCGGCGCGGCGGAACGTCCCGGAGCAGGAAAAAGGGCCGGGCCCGGCGGGAGGTCGGGCCCGGCCCTCGTGAGGGGGGGTAAAGCGCGTCAGCTGGCGTAGTCCAGCAGCGGCTGGGCGCGGCTCGGGTGGCGCAGCTTGGACAGCGACTGCTTCTCCAGCTGCCTGATCCTCTCCCGGGTCAGGCCGAGCGCGCGGCCGATCTCGTCCAGCGTGTGCGGATTGCCGTCGTACAGGCCGAACCGCATGGCCATGATCGTCGCCTCGCGCGGGGTCAGCGCGTCGAGCGCGTGCCGCAGCTGGTCGGCCAGGAGCTGCCGGTCCACCAGCTCGGACGCCTCGGGCGCGTCCACGTCCTCGATCAGGTCGCCGATGCTGGTCTCGCCGTCCTCGCCGATCGTGGAGTCCAGGCTGATCGGCTGACGGCTGGTGCGCAGCAGCTCCTCGATCTGGTCCGGGGTCCGGTCCAGCTCGACGGCGAGTTCCTCGGGAGTGGGCTCCCGGCCCAGGCGCTGGTGCATGTCCCGCTCGACCCGGCTGAGCTTGCTGAGCATCTCCAGCACGTGCACCGGCAGCCGGATCGTGCGCGCCGAGTCGGCGAACCCGCGCTGGATGGCCTGCCGGATCCACCACATCGCGTACGTGGAGAACTTGTAGCCCTTGGTGTAGTCGAACTTCTCGACCGCCCTGATCAGGCCCAGGTTGCCCTCCTGCACCACGTCGAGCAGGGACAGCCCGCGATCGCTGTACTTCTTGGCCACCGAGACCACCAGGCGCAGGTTCGCCTCCAGCATGTGGGCCTTGGCGCGGCGGCCGTCCTCGGCCACGTCCTCCAGGTCGCGCCGGAGGTCGGCCGGCAGCCCGGCCTCGGTCTCCAGCTTGTGCTCGGCGTACAGGCCGGCCTCGATCCGCTTGGCCAGGTCCACCTCCTGCTCGGCGGTGAGCAGGCTGGTCCGGCCGATGGACTTGAGGTAGGTGTGCACCGAGTCGCCCATGACCGAGGTCTGGTCGTCGAGATCAACCTCGACCGCGGACTCCGGCATGGCCGCGGAGGCCAGCGCGGACGCCTCGGCCTCGGCGTCCACGGAATCCAGCCCGTCCAGCTCGATGATGTCGGCGACCTCGGCCTCCATCCCGGACTGGCCGGCGTCGGCCGGGCGGGCCGCGGCGGCGTCCCGGGCCTTGCGGCCGGTCGCCTTGGCGGTCGGGGGGAGGGTTGCAGCCTGCACAGGAGCCTCCGGCTGTTCGTTACCGAGCTGAACACCGGCCTCGGTGAGCTCGCGGACGATGGACCTGGCCTCGGTGGCGGAGATCCGGGCCTGACCGAACGCGGTGCGAAGCTCGGCGAGGGAGAGATGACCCTGGCTGTGCCCGCGCTGGATCAGCTCGTCCACGTGGGTCATGGTGGCCTCATCGTCGTGTCGCGGCGATGCGGCCGTCGCGTTCCTCGGCATGAGACACCTCCCAGTCCTCTCCTGCGCGCCTCGGGCGCGCTGCTCCTGCACCACGGTGGCGGCGCCATCGGTTAGCGGGGGCCCGCAGCACTTGGTATTGTGCAGCGCGGGCACTAACTACTAACGCTCGGCGCGGCTATTTGTTCCCGTGTCGGTCCCTTACGCCCTGTCGCGCCTCGTCTGCGCCCGGTCGCCGTTCGCCAGGTCCCCTCCGTCCGCCCCGGCCACGTGCGCCCGCAGCGCCTCCCTGTCGGGCTTACCCGAAGGTAGCATCGGCAGCTCCGGCACCAGCACCAGGGCCGCGGGCGCCGCGCAGGCCGGCAGCCTGTCCCGCACGTGCGCGCGCAGGCCGCCCAGTCGCGGCGGCCGCGACGGGTCACGCGGGACCACGACCGCCGTGACCAGTTCGCCCCACTCCGGGTCGGGCCGGCCCACCACTGCAACGTCCCGGATCCCGGTGCAGTTCCCGAGCGCGGCCTCCACCTCGGCCGCGACCACCTTCTCGCCGCCGGTGTTGATCACGTCGTCGGCCCGGCCGCGGACCGTGACCTCCCCGGACGGGCCGATCGACCCGATGTCGGAGGTGACGAACCAGCGGCCGTCGCGGGCCCGGGCGGTCAGGTCGGGACGAAGCCGGTAGCCGGAGAACAGCACCGGCCCGGCGATCCTGATCCGGCCGCCGGGCCCGACGTCCACGGACACGTCATCGAGCGGCATACCGTCATACACGCATCCACCGCTCGTTTCGCTCATCCCGTAGGTGGTGATGACCCGGCCGCCGGCCGCCCGCGCGGCCTCCAGCAGCCCCGGCGCCGCCGCCGCCCCGCCGACCAGGATCGTCTTCGCCGCGGTCA
>JASHUI010000200.1:0-5248 GCA_030040095.1 Streptosporangiaceae bacterium
GCTCCAGCTTCGGCACGACCTGGCCGTGATGTTCGCCGCCTTCGAGGCGCGGCATGTCACCGGCGTGCGACCGGTCGACCTGGATCCGGCCGCGTACGTGCGCCGGGCGGAGCGGTCGGCTTCCAACGGGTCGCTCGGCATCGGCAGCCTGAAGGGCGTCTGACCCAGGGGTGCGGACGCCGGTCAGGGCGAGGGAGCCGGTCGCGGGTCGCGCCGGAGCGGGTGATCCGCGGGAACCTCGACCAAGACGATCCGGACCCCGTCCGGGTCCTCGATCCACATCTCCGTCAGCCCCCAGGGCTCGGCCGCGGGCCCGCGCAGGACCGGCACCCCGGCCGCGGCCAGCCGCTCGTGCTCGGACCGGACGTCCCGCACCTGCAGCCAGATCATCACCGACGGGCCCGCCCGGCCGGCCGAGCGCCCGGACACCTCGAGTAGCCCCTGACCGAGGAAGAACACCACGCCCGGCTGGTCGGCGGGGCCGAACTCGCGGTAGACGGCCAGGCCCAGCTGATCGCGGTAGAAGCGGTGACTGCGCGCGGGGTCGGCGGGGCGCAGCAGGATCCGGCTGCTCAGCACGTCCATGGGGGACATCCTTCCCGCGGCCGGCCGGCCGGTCCTGCCGGCGCCCGGCGGTTAGCGGGTGTCCTTGGCCGCCGCGCCGCCGCTCAGGGAAGCGGTGAACACCAGCAGGACGAACAGCAGGAACGTGACCGCGTGCACGCTGGTGCACCAGAGGCAGATGTTGCCGATCTGGATGATCTCGGCGT
The DNA here is from genome assembly GCA_030040095.1 of Streptosporangiaceae bacterium. Taxonomy (GTDB): domain Bacteria; phylum Actinomycetota; class Actinomycetes; order Streptosporangiales; family Streptosporangiaceae; genus JASHPR01. The sequence continues at coordinate 771 of JASHUI010000200.1, forward strand.
AGAGCAGGTACAGCACGAACCCCATGCCGACCACGACGCTGCCGAGCCGGGCCCACCAGACGAGCGGGATCCGCATCCGCCAGCCCCACGGCGAGTTGACCGCGGTCATGAACACGTAGAAGGCCAGGCCGAGCACCGCGACCGGCAGGACGCCGAAGACCATCGACTGCGAGCTGGTGGTGACCTTCGCGCAGTCGACAAATCCCTTGTTCGAGCAGGCCAGGATCGAGGTCGAGGTGAAATGCGCGATCGTCAGGTAGATCGACACCGCGAGGCCGGCCAGGGACAGGGCCAGGGAAGTCCACTGCACCCAGGGCGGCGCGCTGAACCGGCCGTCGGGCACCCGCTTGACCGGGGAGGACTCGGCTACCTGGGTGGCACGGCCCTGGGGCACGGCCGCCCGGCCCCGGCCGCGGCCGCCGTCCTGGCCGCCTGGAGGCCCGTTCTTGCCCCCCCGGACCTGGCTGGCCTGGCTGGCCTGGGTGGCCCGGTCGCCGTCGCGGCGGGAGTTACCCGGGCCGGACCGGGTCGCGGTGGGGCCGCTCTTGCCCCGGCCGGACGCGGCCCGGGCCTTCTGGCTGGCCATCAGAGCGAACCGCTCGCCTTGACGACCCCTGGCGCCGTACAGACGTTGCCCGGCTGGCCCTTGGTCATCTTGCAGATGGCCGCCGTGATCAGGTTCGCGGTCCCGTCGGCGCCCTGCGCGACCGGGCTGGACGGGTCGTGCAGCGCCGCGGCCACCTGAGCCCAGGTCATCTTGGCCAGCACCCCCGGGTCATATGTGGGCAGCTTGATCACGTACTGGTTGCCGAAGTCGATGAACGGGAAGCCCTGATATCCGTTCGTGGTGTCGTACTTCACCCAGAGGGCCTGCTGAGCGGACGTGGTGTTCTGCAGCGGGCCGCGGTTGACGTTCTCGTTCTCCACCGGGGTGAAGACCAGGTACTTGCTGCTGTAGCTGGACTTGTAGAAGGTCAGCGTGGGCGTGTTCGGGTCGGTGTCGGTACTGGAGGAGTGGAAGCCGCGCAGCGGGGTGGTGAACGTGCCGAACCGGCTCAGCGCGATCGCCATGCCCCAGCGCTCCGCGCCGCAGAAGGGGCAGAACTCGGCTCCGATGTAGAGCATCTCCGGCTTGCCGCCGCTGGTCAGCGCGCTGCCCGAGATCTTGTTGATCGGCGGCGCGCCGTCCTCCTCGGTCGCCATGAAGCTGGGGACCGAGCCGATGCCCACGGCGTCCAGCGTGCTCGCCGGGACGCCCGTGATGTTCTTGACCACGCTGGCCGGCAGCACGGTGCCGTCGACGCCGCCCGAGCCGCCGCTGGACGAGTTGCTGTTGCCGGTCACCTTGATCAGGACAAAGGCCAGCACGATCGCGAGCACCGCGACCACGCTGCCCGAGGTGATCAGCACTCGCCTGCGGACCTCCGCGCGCCGGGCCGCCACCCGTTGCGCGGCGATCTTCTCCCTGGCGTTCTGCTGTCTGATCCTGGTTGCCTTGCCCATGCCAGCCCTGCCTCACCCGTCCGGATTCCTCTGGCCCGACGACGGCACGTGCCCGGTTCCGCTCGTGCCGCACCGCCCGCGCACGCCAGGCGAGCCGCCGCCGCGGCGGCGGCCCCAGACCATGCTAAGGCGCGAGCGGGCGTGGGGTTACCCCTCCAGGAGGGAACCGTATCTTCCTGAGCGCCCGCTGAAAGCCATCTCTCAGGGAACTGGAGCGCCGGCCGCCTGGTGTCGTGAATTCTTGCGCTGCGCAAGTGGCGATGGCTAAGGTCGGACGATGACCGCTATCCCCAGAAAACACAGCGGCGCCGGCCTTGCCGGGCTGCTGATCATTACCTGCATCGGGCTCGCCGCGACAGGGTGCGGCAGCTCCTCCAGCACCACCGCGCCCGCGAAGCCGACCGGCACGGCCAGCATCGCCGCGGCGTCCTCTCTCGAGTACCTGCACGAGAAGATCGTCGGGCCCGCGTTCACCAAGGCCGAGGGGTACAAGTACTCGGGGCAGTACAACGCCTCCGGCGACCTCGAGTCGGACATCGCCTCCGGCGAGATCACGCCGAACGTGTTCGAAAGCGTCGGCGGCGACAACATCACGCCGCTGTTCCCCAAGTTCACCAAGTGGTATATCCAGTACGCTGGCACTTCGATGGTGATCGCGTATAACCCGAACAGCAAGTACGCCGCCGACTTCAAGGCGTACGCCGACGGCTCCAAGCCGCTGAGCGGCCTGTTCACGCTGATGGAGACGCCCGGCTTCAAGCTCGGCCGGACCGACCCGAACATCGACCCCCAGGGCCGGGACTTCATCTACATGCTGGAGCTGGCCCAGTCGTACTACCACCTGCCGTCGGACACGGTGGCCAAGATCCTGGGCACCTCGGACTTCGGCTCCTCCTCGTCCTCGCAGATCTACGCCGAGTCCGCGCTGGACTCGGTGCTGCAATCGGGCCAGCTGGACGCCTCGAGCGCGTTCATCACCCAGGCGATCGAGTTGCACCTGGACTACATCCCGCTGCCGCCGCAGATCAACCTGGGCAGTTTCGCGCTCGCGTCGACGTATCAGACGGCGTCGGTCACGATCACGGGCGGCGTGACCAAGCACGGGTCACCGCAGGTGATCTGCATCACGATCGTCGGCAAGCCGACCCCGGCCGGGATCGCGTTCGTCAAGTACACGCTGTCCCCGGCGGGCCGGGCGCTGTGGAAGCAGGGCGGGTTCACGCTGCTGACACCGACGGTGACCGGTGACGCCAGCGCGATACCCGCCGCGATAAAGAGTGAGCTGGGCAGCTAGCCCGGCAGCGGCCGCGGGCGGCGCTGTCCGGGGGGACGACGATCCTTCCGGGCAGCGCCGTCGGCCCGGGCCCGCCTCCGCGGTCGCCGTGGCGCGGCTCAGCACCGCGTCCGGCCTGGCCTCGGTGCTCGGCGCGCTGCTCATCTGGGTGGCGCTGCTCGGGCCGGTGATCGCTCTGCTCACGCACCTGTCCGGGGGCGCGATCGTCAGCGCGATCACCGGGCCCGGCGACCTCGACCCGCTGGTGACCTCGCTGGCCTCCGGGGCGGTGACGCTGGCGGTGCTGCTGGTCTTCTGCACCCCGCTGGCCTACATGCTGGCCCGCGGCACGCTGCCGTTCCCGCGGGTCTGGGAGGCGGGCGTGCTGTGCAGCCTGCTGCTCCCGCCGCTGGTGATCGGGCTGCTGCTGGTCTTCTTCGTCGGCCCGTTCACCCCCATCGGTCAGCTGCTCAACGCCACGCCCTGGCACCTGTCCGCCACGAACACGTTCCTGGCCCTGGTCATCGCCGAGGTCTACGAGTCCGCGCCGTACTACGTGGTCGCGGCGCAGGCCGCGTTCGCCGACGTGGAGCCGCGGATCGAGGAGCAGGCCGCGCTGCTCGGCGACCGCCCGAGACGGGTGTTCCGGCGGGTGACGCTGCCGCTGGCCGCGCCCGGCCTGGCCGTGGCGCTGTCCGTGGCCTGGGCCCGGGCCATGGGAGCGTTCGGCGCCGTGATCATCATCGCTTATCATCCAGAGGGGCTGCCGCTGCAGATCTTCAACACGCTGCAGGAAACGGGCCTGCCCTCGGCGCTGCCCTACGCGCTGATCTTGCTGGTGGTCGCGCTGCCGTTGCCGCTGGCCGCCTTTACCTGGAGCGCCCGTGCTCGACGCCGACGTCGAGGTTGACCGCCGGGAGTTCACGGTGCGCGCCGCGCTGCGCGTGGCGCCGGGGGAGCGGCTGGCGCTGTTCGGCCCGTCAGGAGCGGGCAAGACCACGCTGCTCGAGGCGATCGCCGGGCTGGTGCGGCCGCGTACCGGGCGGGTGGAACTCGGCGGCCGGCTGCTGACCTCGACCTCGCCCCCGAAGCGCTTCGTCCCGCCCTGGCGCAGGCGCGTCGGCCTGCTGCGGCAGAACCCCGGGCTGTTCCCGCACCTGACGGTGCGGGCCAACCTCTGCTACGCCCCAGGCCGCGATCCGTCAGGCCGCGAGCTGGCGCAGGTCGCCGACGCGCTCGGCATCTCCGGCCTGCTGTCCGCGATGCCCGCCCGGCTGTCCGGCGGCCAGGCGCACCGGGTCGCCCTCGGGCGGCTGCTGCTCGCCCACTGCGACGCACTGCTGCTCGACGAGCCCTACGCCGGGCTGGACGCCTCCCTGCGCCGGACCCTGACCGAGCTGGTGGCCGGCCTGGTCATCGAGCGATCGGTGCCTTCGGTGCTGGTCGCCCACGAGCTGGCCGAGGCGCAGGCGTTCGCCGACCGGCTGGCCGTGCTGGACCGCGGGCGCCTGCTGCAGGACGGCGCGCCGGACCAGGTGGTGCTGAGGCCGGCCACCCGGCGGGTGGCCGAGCTGGTCGGTTACCTGGGATTCGTGCCCGCGGCCGGGCCGGAGGGCGGCGTCATCGGGGTGCACCCGGAGCGGATCGCCGTCGGCGCGCATCCCGGCCGCGGCGTCGTGCTGGCCGGGACGGTCACCGCCTG
>JASHUI010000021.1:0-3274 GCA_030040095.1 Streptosporangiaceae bacterium
CCACCGCCCATCCTCCGACGACCATCGCCCGTCCGACGGCCGCCCGCCGTCCCCTGGCCACCCGCCGTCCGCCGCCAACGACCCGTCCGACAGCCAGCCGCCATCCGCCGCCAACGACCCGTCCGACGGCCGCCCGCCGTTGGCCGACCAGCCGCCCTGAGCCGTGGACCCGCCCTTTGGCGGCCGTGCCCCGTACGTCGGCCAATGCTCGCGGGACGCCCACTCGTCCGGCACCGGCCACATCCCGGTCCACTGATCCCGCCCCGGCGGCACCCCGCCCCGCTGATCCCGCCCCGGCGGCACCCCGCCCGGCCGTCGCGGGTCCGGCGGCCATGTCGCAACGTCACGCGCGGGCGGGTCCGCCGTAGCCTCGGTCCCGAACGCGGCGGGGCGGGCTCGGCCATCCTTTCCGCTCTTCCCGCGCATGCGTGCCCATTCCTTTTCAGTCGGCAATGCCATCGGTTGGCGCTGTCCGCGGGTCGCTACGGTCACCGCCCCCGCCGCTGATGGCGGCCGGATGACTCGCCAGGACCGGACAAGTCGAGCGCACAGGGTGTGAACATCGCTGTGACACCGCCCCTGACCAGCCCGGGCGCGCCGCTCGGGGGACGCCCACAGCGGTGTGTGTGCGCAAAGTGTCGTTATAACGACCGATTCCGCACACACAGCCAGGCGGACCGGGGCCGGCAGCGGCCTACGCGGCGGCGACGGTGGTCACGATCCAGGCCAGAACCAGGGCCTCCTCGCGCCACCGGTCGTAGCGGCCGCTACGGCCCCCGTGCCCGGCCACCATCTCGGTCCTCAGCAGGAACGGCCCGCCCTTGCCGACCGCCTGCAGCCTGGCGATCCACTTGGCCGGCTCCCGGTACAGCACGCGGGTATCGTTCAGCCCGGTCACCGCGAGAATCGGCGGATAGGCCTGCGCGGTCACGTTCTCGTAGGGAGAGTACGACTTCATGTACGCGTAGACCCGCGGGTCGTGCAGCGGGTCGCCCCACTCCTCCCACTCGGTCACGGTCAGCGGCAGCGACGGGTCCACCATCGACGTGACCACGTCCACGAACGGCACCTGTGCCACGATGCCGCCGAAGTCCTGCGGCGCGAGGTTCGCCGCCGCCCCCACAAGGAGCCCGCCCGCCGAGCCACCCCGCGCGACCAGCCGCGACGTCGTCGTCCAGCCCCGGTCGGCCAGGTGCTCGGCACACGCGACGAAGTCTGTGAAGGTGTTCTTCTTGTGCAACAGCTTGCCGTCCTCATACCAGCGCCGCCCCATCTCGCCGCCGCCGCGGATGTGGGCGATCGCGAAACCGAAGCCGCGGTCGAGCAGCGAAAGCCGCGGGACCGAGAACACGGGGTCCGAGGACGCCTCGTAGCTGCCGTACCCGTAGATCAGGAACGGCGCGCTGCCGTCGCGAGGGTAACCCGCCCGGCACACCAGCGAGATCGGGACCTGCGTGCCGTCGGCGGCCGTGGCCCACTCCCGGTACTGGACGTAGTCCTCGGGGCGGTACTCCCGGCCGTCGGGCAGCGGCAGCACCGGCAGGCGCTTGAGCAGGGTCAGGTCCCCGCTCGGCATGTCGCAGTCGTACACCGAGTCCGGCGTGACCAGCGAGGCGTAATGGAGCCGGAACAGCCCGGCGGAGTATTCGAGGTTGGCTCCGGGCGAGACGGTGAACACCGGCTCGGGGAACGCAACCTCGTACCCGGCCGGGTCGGGGCCGGTCGCGTCCGACCGGATGACGCGCAGCCCGGTGAGCCCGTGGCGGCGGAAGTAGACCACGATGAAGTCGGCGAAGGCGTCCACGTCGAGCAGGCGCGTGTCCTCGCGATGCGTGATCATGGGCGTCCACGTCGCCGGGTCGGTCACCGGCGCGGTGGCCAGCTCGAAGTTCTCGGCATGGTCGTTGTGCAGGATGAGCAGACGGCCGGCTCCGTCGCCGCCCGCCTGGTGCTCGACCCGGTACTCCACGCCCTGCCGGCGCGGCGCGATGACGCGGAACTCCCCCTCGGGCCGCGCGGCGTCCAGCAGCCAGGCCTCGCTGGTCACCGAGCTGGCCAGGGCCAGGACCAGGTAGAGCTCGCTGCGGGTCAGCCGCACGCCGACCCGGAACTTCTCGTCGGCCTCCTCGTAGATCAGCGCGTCGTCGGCGGCGGCCGTGCCGACCGCGTGCCGCCACAGCCGGTACGGCCGCCACGCGTCGTCGACGGTGGTGTAGAACAGCGTCGAGCCGTCCAGCGACCAGGCCACCCCGTAGTCGGTGTTCGGGATCTCGTCGGCCGCCGTCTCCCCGGTCTCCAGGTTCTTGATCTTGAGGGTGAAGCGCTCGTCGCCGGACAAGTCGGTGGAGTACGCGAGCAGCCGGCCGTCCGGGCTGACCTCGAACGCCCCGATCGCGAAGAAGCGCCGCCCGCCCGCAAGCTCGTTGGCGTCCAGCAGCACCTCCTCGCCGTCGAGCGGCGAGCCGTCCGGGCTGATCGGAGGCCCGGCGTCGTCCGGGCGGACCGCCCGCCGGCAGAACACCCGGTACTGGTTCCCCTCGACCATCCGCGCGTAGTACCACCAGCCGCCCTTGCGGCTCGGCACCGACAGGTCCGTCTCCTTTGTCCTGGCCTTGATCTCGCCGAAGATGACCTCGCGCAGGTCCGCCTGGCCGGCGGTCATCGCCTCGGTGTAGGCGTTCTCCGCCTCGAGGAACGCGATCGTCTCCGGGTTGTCCTTGTCGGCCAGCCAGGCGTACTCGTCGACGAACGTGTCGCCGTGAAACGTGCGCTCGTGACGGATCCGCGGGGCGGCCGGCGGCTGCGGGGTCTGGGACACGGTGCTCATGGACCCGGAGTCTATGGGCGGCTCCGGATCAAGCATCGAGAATTTGAACGCTCAGGCCCGGGGCGGGACGGGGCCGCCACGGGCTGCTCTGGCTCGGCGGCACCCCGGGCGGATACGCTGCGATGACCGGGGAGAAGCTGATGATCGTCGCGATCGAAGCCCCACTGGGCGCGGGGGTGCTGACGCATGCGGGCGCGACCGCGGCCCTGCCCGCCCGGGGGCTGGGCATCGCCGCGCTGACCACCTGGCTCATCGACGCGGGCAGCGGCCTGTACATGCTCTGGACCTGGATCTCCCGGGGCGGCCTGCGCCGCCAGCTCTCCAGCGACCGCCTGGCTCCGCGCGTGGTCTTCGGGCACTTCGGCATGGCCAGCACCGGCCTGCTGGTGTGGGTCAGCTTCCTGGTCAGCGGCCTGCACATCCTGGCCTGGCTGGCGGTCGGCTTGC
>JASHUI010000201.1:0-7763 GCA_030040095.1 Streptosporangiaceae bacterium
CGGGCCGTGCCCGGCGGCCGGGCCGGGCCGGGCCGGCCGCCCGCCGCGCGAACAAGCGCGAAGTCGCGGTCGTAGCCGATGTCCTCCAGCGCCTGCGCGCAGGTGGGGTCCACGTCGCCCTCGGTGAGCCGCGCCGCCCGCAGTGCGGCCTCCAGGAGCTCGGCGAGCAGGTCGCTGACCGTGGTGACGACGCCACCGGCCGCGTTCAGCCGGGAGAGCTCGGAGTCGGGCCGGAACCTGCTGCAGGCCCGGTCCACGGCGGCCAGCTCGGCGTCGGCGATGGCGCGCGCCTGCCCTACCCGCCCGGGCTCGCTGACCAGCAAGATGGCGGTGGTGCCGAACACGGTGAAAGAGTCTTCGCCCGCGGCCAGAGTGGTCACGTCGCTCCTGATGTCACCTGGCCCGCGCCGCTGGCGGGAGCCGGGGGCTGCGCCGGGACAACGATCGTGCCCTGACCGCCGCCCGTGCCGCCGGTGCTCCCGCCGGTGGTGCTTCCCGTGCCGCCGGTGGTGCTTCCCGTGCCGCCCGCGCCGCCAGTGCTGGTGCCCGTGCCGCCTGTGCCGCCAGTGGTGCTTCCCGTGCCGCCGGTGCTCCCGCCGGTGGTGCTTCCGGCGCCGCTCGTGCCGCCGTGCACGGTCGGCGCCTGCTGCGTGGCGACGTTATGCCCGAAAGCCGCGGCGATCAGCGCCGAGAACACGACGCCTGCCGCGCCGGCCCGCCACGTGAACTTGCTGATCTTGCGGAGACCATCGTCGCGCGCGGCTGCAGCGAAGCGCACGTCATCCCGGCGCATGGCCCGTTCCTTCCTGCTGGTCCCGGCGATAAGTATGCCGACCGTATCCTTGGAACGGCTGCAAGCCAGGTGGAGGTTCACTGGACGCTTTCGGCTCGGTCACTGGCCCGGACCCTCGCTCGTCTGTGGCCTAGCCCGGTTGCTCACTCCTTTTTACCCTGCGGGAGGCCGGGACCGGGGACCATACCGGCGCGGGGCCCGCTCACGCCGTCGAGCTAGGCGTCGTCGCCGGGCGCCGGGTCGGCGAGCCTGGCGAACGGGCGGAGGTTGGCCAGGCTCTCTCCGCGCTTCTGGCGCCACGCCCACTCCCGGCGGATCGAGGACGCGAAGCCGATCATGAGCGCCTGGTCGAAGTTCTCGTCCGAGTAGCTGAGGACGCAGCCGAGCAGCCGGTCGATCTCCTCGGGCGCGACCGACGCCAGCGGCAGCCTCCCGACCAGGTAGACGTCGCCCGCCGGGTCCAGCGCGAAGTGCACGCCGTACATGCGACCGCTGCGCTCGAGCAGGAACCGGTAGAACGCCGCGTGGTTCTCGTCAGGCTGCCGGCAGAAGAACGCCTCCACGTGCAGGCTGTGCGACCCGACGATCAGCCAGGTCATGGTGGCCAGCTTGTGCTGGCCCTCGAGGCGAACCAGGTAGGCGCCGGGCCGGGGCGTTTCGACGGACAAGCCCAGCTCGGCCAGGGCAGACTCGAGCGCTCGCGCCGCGTCGCTCAAGCTGTGCCTCCCGGCTCGCTCAAGCTTCCACCGCCTGGGTGACCTCGGACATGGCCCCGGCGTAGAGGTTCAGCAGCCGGTCGACGGTCACGCCCCAGCCAAACCTGGACGCGTGCTCACGGGCGCCGCGCGACAGCCGTTCCAGGGCCGCGGGCTGTGCGATGAGGTCCCGGACGACGCGGGCGTATCGGGCCGGGTCGCGGGAGTCGACGAGCAGCCCGGAGACGCCGTCCCTGACCGCGGTGCGCAGCCCGCCGACCGAGGAGGCCACCACCGGCGTGCCGCACGCCTGGGCCTCGACCGCGACCAGGCCGAAGGACTCCGAGCAGGACGGCACCATCACGACCGTCGCCGCCCGGTACCACTCGGCCAGCTCCTGCTGCGGGCAGGGCGGCTCCAGCCGGACGATGCCGGAGATCCCGAGCGCCGCCGCGAGCTGGGTCAGCCCGTCCGGGTCGGCACGTCCGGTCCCGCTGGGCCCGCCGACGAACGCCACGCGGAGCCTGTCGGCCAGGCTCGGGTCGTCCCGTACCATCAGGGCCGCCGCGTGCAGCACCACGTCCGGCGCCTTGAGCGGCTGGACCCGCCCGGCGAACACGAGCACCACCGCGTCGGCTGGCAGGCCCAGCCGCCCCCGCGCCGCCTGCTGGGATCCGGGGGTGAACACGGCCAGGTCGACACCGGGGTTGATGGTCCGCACCCGGGACGGCGTCGCGTCATAGAGGCCGATCAGCTGCTGTGCCTCGTCGTCGGTGTTCGCCACGAGGCGATCGGCGGCGGCCACGACCTCGGCCTCGCCGCGCAGGCGCAGCGCAGGCTCGGCGGCGTCGCCGTCGGCCAGCGCAGCGTTCTTCACCCGGCCCAGGGTGTGCATCGACTGAACGAACGGAACGCCCCAGCGCTCCTTCGCCACGGCGCCGACCTGGCCCGACAGCCAGTAATGCCCATGCACGATGTCGTACCTGCCTGGCGCGTAGGCGGCCTCGGCGCGCAGCACCTCGAACGTGAAGTGGCAGAGCTGGCCGGGAAGGTCGGCCTTGTCGAGGTCCTCGAAGGGCCCGGCCGCCAGGTGCCGCACCAGCACCCCGGGGGCGAGCTCGGCGACCGAAGGCAGCTCACGGGAGACCGCGCGGGTGAAGATGTCGACCTCGACGCCGCGCTCCGCGAGGCGCTTGGCCACCTCGACGACGTAGACGTTCAGCCCGCCGGCGTCGCCGGTTCCGGGCTGCTCGAGCGGTGATGTGTGGACGCTGATGGTCGCGATCCGCCGGGGATAGGGTCGCGGCACGGGCATGCACCTCCGCGATTGATCAACCCCTGGCCGCGGCATCCTGTTCCCGGCGAGGCCGGGCCTGCCAGGCAGTCCGGGGCCGGCCGCACCGGTTAGGCTCTCCGACATGGGGACACTTGTGCTGATCCGGCACGGCGAAAGCGTCTGGAACTCCGAAGGGCTGTTCACCGGCTGGGTGGACGTCGGCCTGTCGCCGAAGGGTGTCGACGAGGCCGTCAACAGCGGCCGGCTGCTGGAAGAGGCGGGCCTGCGCCCGGACGTCGTGCACACCTCGGTGCTCACCCGGGCCATCCAGACCGCTCACCTGGCCCTGGAAGCGGCGGACCTGCTGTGGCTTCCGGTTCGGCGGTCGTGGCGGCTGAACGAGCGCCACTACGGAGCCCTGCAAGGCAAGAACAAGGCCCAGACCCGCAAACAGTACGGCGATGAGCAGTTCATGCTCTGGCGCCGTTCCTATGACGTGCCGCCACCGCCCATCGACGACGACGACCAGTACTCGCAGTCGGCCGATCCCCGCTATGCGCTGCTCCCGCCGGACCTGCGGCCCCGGTCGGAGTGCCTGCGGGATGTCGTCCGAAGGATGCTGCCCTACTGGTACGACGCGATCGTCCCCGACCTGGGGGCCGGCCGTATGGTCCTGATCGTCGCGCACGGCAACTCGCTGCGCGCGCTGGTCAAGCACCTGGACGGGATCGGGGACCAGGAGATCGCCGAGCTGGACATTCCGACGGGGATGCCGCTTGTTTACCAGACGGACGCGGCGTTCCGCCCGGTGACCAGGGGCGGTCGCTACCTTGACCCGCAGGCAGCGGCCAAGGGCGCGGCGGCAGTGAAGAGTCAGGGGCGTTGAGGTCAGAGGGCTCTGAGTGGTTCCCCGACCGGTGTCCTGAGGCCAGAGCGGCATTGTCCTGTGGCTATCGGGCAAGTGAACATCTCGCTAATAACGGCATGTCGGCGGCCCCTGCCTGATGCGCGCTGGTGGGCGGCGGCCTACCATCAAAGCGTGGGTATGGGGGTGAATACAGCCTGGGCGGGTGCGTCTCGGGACAAAGAGGCACCCGACGATTGTGCTGGGGGCTGTGTCGAGGCTTGGATGGTGCGTAGTAGCCCGGCGGCGGGATTCGCTGCCGAATGAAGATTCGGGTGCCATTGAAGACCCACGCTGAATCCTTGGAAGGGTCGCCGCAGGCCGGACGGCTCCCGCCCGGCGTCGCGTCCGTTCTATCGGTTCTGTCCTCGTCTGCGGTGGTACTGGACAGCGAGGACCGGGTGCTGCAGGCCAGCGCCGCGGCGCGAGCATACGGGCTGGTGCGCGGGGACGAGCTGATCGTGCAGGAGTTGCTCGCCCTGGCCCGTCAGGTCCGCAGGGACGGCGAGATCCGCGAGGGTGAGATGGAGGTCGCCACGCGCGGCCTGAACCGGCGGACGAGCTTCGCGGTCCGGGTGGCTCCGCTGGGCGCGGCGGTCGGCGGCGGCGGCCTCGTGCTGCTGCTGGTCGAGGACCAGACCGAGAGCAGGCGGGTGGAGGAGATCCGCCGGGACTTCGTGGCCAACACCAGCCATGAACTGAAGACGCCGGTTGGCGCGCTGGCGCTGCTGGCCGAGACCGTCGAGGATGCGGCCGACGACCCTGAGGCGGTGCGCCGCTTCGCCGGCCGGATGCGGCAAGAGGCGTCCCGTCTGACCAACCTGGTCCAGGACATGATCACTCTGTCGAGGATTCAGGCGGCCGAGCCGATTCCGGACCCGGTGCCGGTCAAGCTGGATGCGGTCGTGGCCGAGGCGCTGGACCGGTGCCGGATGAAGGCCAGCGCACGCGGGATAGAACTCGTGGCAACCGGCACGCACGGCCTGTTCGTCCTCGGTGACGAGGACCTCCTGATCACGGCCCTGCGCAACCTCCTGGAGAACGCGGTCGCCTACAGCCCTGACAAGACCCGGGTCGATGTCTCGACCAAGGCGGCGGCCAGGGACTCGGTCGAGATCAGCGTGGCCGATCAGGGCATCGGGATCCCTGAGCGGGACCGGGAGCGAATTTTCGAGCGGTTCTACCGTGTAGACCCCGCGCGGTCGCGTGCCACCGGCGGCACAGGCCTCGGCCTGGCCATCGTCAAGCACGTCACCGCCGCACACGGGGGGCAGGTGACAGTGGAAAGCACCGAGGGGAAGGGATCGACGTTCACCCTCAGGCTCCCGCTGCGACCCGATGCCGTCACCTTCAGGGGCGGTACCGTACCGGCGATGGCGCGATCCGCCAGGAGGCAGTGAAGTGACACGGGTGCTCGTGGTGGAGGACGAGGAGTCCTTCAGCGACGCGATCTCTTACATGCTGCGCAAGGAAGGGTTCGAAGTCGCGGTCTGCCCGACGGGGCCGGACGCGCTCGAGACCTTCGACCGCAGCGGGGCCGACCTGGTTCTCCTCGACCTCATGCTGCCGGGCCTGCCCGGTAGCGAGGTCTGCCGGACGCTGCGAGAGCGTTCCAACGTGCCGGTGATCATGCTGACCGCCAAGGACAGCGAGATCGACAAGGTCGTCGGCCTTGAGCTAGGCGCCGACGACTACGTCACCAAACCGTTCTCCTCGCGGGAGCTCGTGGCCCGGATGCGGGCCGTGCTCCGGCGCCGCGGCGATTCCGACGAGCCGACCACGTCGATCATGGAATCCGGCCCGGTGCGGATGGACGTCGACCGGCACGTGGTCACCGTGCGCAGCGAGCAGGTTCAGCTGCCGCTCAAGGAGTTCGAGCTGCTCGAGGTCCTGCTGCGCAATGCCGGCCGGGTGCTGACCAGGATGCAGCTGATCGACCGGGTCTGGGGCGCCGACTACGTTGGCGACACCAAGACCCTGGACGTCCATGTCAAGCGGTTGCGGGCCAAGGTCGAGGCCGACCCGGCGAACCCGAAGCACATCCTCACCGTGCGCGGGCTGGGCTACAAGTTCGAGCCCTCGTCGACCTGACCCCAGCGGGGCCGCGTCTAGGACGTCGTCGTGGGGGACGGGCTCGCGGCCGGAGCCGGGCTGGCGCTCGGCGTCGGCGTGGCCGCCGCGTGATGCCTGCGCGTCGTCCTGGTGCTGGGGCTGGGAGTGGGGCTCGGCGGGGGCGAGAAGGTCGAGTAGTACTGCGCTCGCGGCATAACCGGGACGACCAGCGTCACGCTGGCGGCGTACTGGAAGGTCAGCACGAGCTTGACGGTGGTACCGCCCCTCAGGGGCCGGGTCAGCCCCTGAAGCACCACCTTCGGCGCCGGGCCGGTCAGCAACACCGCTTGCTGGCTTGCGAGGCTGACCGTGCCGCCGGGCAGCGTGACCGACGTCGCGGTGCCCGGCGCCGTGATGCTGACCAGCCGGTCCGCCGAGCCATTGTTGATCAGCGCGAGGAATAGGCCGGCCGACTGACCGGCCGCGATCGTCTGGCCGATCGGCGCGCCGAGCACGAAGACGTTCCTGATCGCGATGTTATTGAACTCCGTGCCCGCCCCGTCCGTCGGCTGATGCCACTGCTGGGTGGGGGCGTTAATCCCGGCCTCGCACCCGGCGAGCGCGGGGATCAGCGCGGCAATCGCGAGGACGACCAGGCCCCGTGGCCCGCCGATCCTGTGGCTGCTCCGGATCACGGCGTGCTCTCCTCGTCTTCGTCAACCAGGCAGTGAGGCGTCGTCAACCACGCAGTGGGACGTCGCCGACAAAGCGTAGTCGCCGTGGCTCCAGCGGCCCGCGCCGGCCCGGGTCTGCGCCCGATCCTGCGGGAGGGCGCGTCAGTGCCCGGCGGGACTGGCCGGGCTGAGCTGCCGAAGACTGGTTTCCAGGCTCGGCTGCGGCAGGGGCGCGACCGAGGCCACCAGGCCGTCCGGGCGTACCAGTATCGCGGTCACCCCGGATCGGCCGTAGGTCTTGAACAGCACGTCGCTGGTGTCTTCGGCCAGCTTGGCCGACCCCTGGCCGGCCTGGGCGGCCAGCCCCGCCAGCTGCTGCTCGCCCCCCTTGGCCGACACCAGGTAAACAGGCACCCCCGCCTGGGCCGCCTGCGCGGCCAGCTCCCGCAGCGCGGGCGCGCACTTGCAGTCCGCCGGGACCAGGGTCAGCACGGCAGGCCGGGGCCCGGTGATCGTGCGCAGCGGTACCGCCTTGCCCGCCACCACGATCTGCCCGGCCGGCAGCGGGCCGTTGATCTTCCCGGCGGCGGGCTGACTCGTGGCGGCGGTGTGCTTCGGCGACAGGGGCTGCGTGGCCACGTGGCCGGGTTGATCCGGCATGCCGGTCTGGTCCGCGGCGAACATGATCAGCAGGGTGCTCGTGATCAGGGCCAGGATGAGGCAGCCGGCCACCAGCGGCAGCACCATCCCCTCCCGGGTCAGCGGCCCACGCAGGCGCGTGGCGCGCTGGCGTCGGCGCATGGCCCGCAGCTCCCGCTGATAGGCCTGCACGTCACGATCGAGTTCCCGCGCGTCATCGGGAATCTCGATATCGACCGGTGGGAGGCCGAAGTCGTCCCGGTCCGGATCGCCGCCAGCGTTCACGCGCACCCCTCCGGCATGAGCGGCACCTTCCTCTCAGTATGAGGCCCCCGGTTCCCGCTGTAACCGCCCGGCACCGCCTGATCTGCCGACATCCGCATGACGGTAACTAGCTGGTCACTTGCGGTGTGCGCCCCGGCCCCAGCCGAGCCTCCGAACGACCGCAGCGGGCGCCGCCGGGAGTTGGACCCCGGGCGACTCCACAAGCCCGAAGGGGGTTGGCCGCCGCGTGCCCCTGGCTGCTGGCCAGCGCGGTTCGCAATTTGCTGGTCTTGAAATTGCGCCATTGACCTGCGTGTTTGCTGTCAAGGACGGCTAATCGCCCCTGTCCGGCGTGGTAACATAGCTTCAGCGGAAGGGGTATGTCCACATGTCTTTCAAGGTCGGCGACACAGTCGTCTACCCCCATCATGGGGCTGCTCGGATCGAGGAGATCGAGACCCGCTCG
>JASHUI010000202.1:0-6045 GCA_030040095.1 Streptosporangiaceae bacterium
ACCGTGGCCGGATTGCGCAGCAGGCCGCCCCAGTTGCCCGAGTGGTAGGCGCGCTCGCGCAGCCGCACCCGCAGCGTGAACGGGGCCGACCCGCGCGAGCCCAGGAAGACCGTCGGCCGCCCCGCGGCCACCCGGGGCCCGTCCGAGCCGATCAGCACGTCGGCGGCCAGGTCGTCGCGGTGCCGCGCGCAGAACTCGCTCAGCCCGGGCGAGCCGGATTCCTCGCTGGTCTCGATCAGGATCTTCAGGTTGAACCCGAGCCGGCCGCCGCGGGCGCGCAGGACACGTTCCAGCGCGGCCAGGTTGATGGTGTGCTGGCCCTTGTTGTCGGCCGTTCCCCGCCCGTACCAGCGATCCTGCTCGACCGTCACCCGCCACGGATCGAGCCCGGCGCGCCAGCGGCCGGGCTCGGCGAGCACCACGTCGGCGTGACCGTAGGTGAGCACGGTCGGCAGGCCGTCGTCCTCGTGCCGATGCGCGATGAGTAACGGGCCGGCTCCCCCGACCGGGTTGTCCAGGACCCGGGCGGTCGCTCCCAGCCGGCCTGCGGCCGGCATCATCTCCTGATCCAGGTACGCGGCCAGTTCGCCGCGGCGCGCGGGCACCCCGCTCTCGGTCCGCAGCGCCACCCGCCGGGCCAGGTCGGCCAGGAAACCACCGGAGTCGAAGTAGTCAGCCGCACCGGCAATGGCCGCAGACCGGGTCACCACCCCACCCGATCACGCGGGCCGCCCGCTGGCAATAGGACGCGGCAACGGTGCGCCGCACGGGGAGCAATGACCGCGGGTCCATTTCCGCTCCGAACTGGTGACCTAGGTCCTTGCTTATCCGGGCCGATGAGCCGTGCCGGGAACGGCCCGGCCGGCGAGACGATCAACTCGCCAAATGAGAGCCAGCCGGACCGACCGGCCCGGCCGATACAGGGAGGTATCTCAGATGCGCAGGAGGACATTCGACGCGCTCGCGTCGGTGGCCGGGCTGGTCTTGGCGGCGATCCTGCTGATCGCCGGGGGGCTGCTGCTGTGGGGCCACAACTTCGTGAACAACCAGGTCACCACCCAGCTGTCCGCACAGAAGATCGTTTTCCCGACGAAGAGCAACCCCGAGTTCAAGGCGCTGCCGCCGGCCGACGCCGCGGCGATGGGCCAGTACGCCGGGCAGCAGATGACCACCGGCGCGCAGGCCAAGGTCTACGCCGACAACTTCATCGCCTTCCACCTGTCCAAGATGGGCGGCACCTACTCCCAGCTGTCGGCGGCCTCGCTGGCCCAGCCGAACAACGCCAAGCTGGCCGCCCTGGTGGGCGTGGTGTTCAAGGGCACGACGCTGCGCAGCATGCTGCTGGACGCCTACGCGTTCTGGCAGATGGGGGTCATCGCCCTGTGGGGCGCGATCGTGGCCTTCGCCGGCGCGGCGATCATGCTGATCCTGTCGCTGGCCGGCCTGCTGCACGCCCGCTGGGTCTCCCCGGCCGCCGAGATCATGGCGGAGCGGCCAAAGGCCGAGAAGATCACCGCTTGATGCGCGCCGGACCATATCCGCTCAGGAGTACGGGCGGTCCTTCACCGGGACCGCCCGTACGGCAATGCCCGGGTAAGCCCTAGCCGGGGTCGCCGGGCTGGCCCAGTGCGGCCCGCACTTGGCGGGCGATCTCGACGTCCTCGCGGGCGGTGATGACCAGGGTGCGAACGCTCGCGGACGCCGCGGAGATCTCGGCATCGCCGGCTCCGGCGGCATCGTTGCGGACCGGGTCGATGATCACCCCGAGGAAGCCGAGCCCGGCGGCGGCCTCGGCCCGGACCGGCGGCTGGTGCTCGCCGATGCCGCCGGTGAACACCAGCGCGTCGAGCCCGTCCATGGCGGCCGCCATGGCCGCGATCTCCTGCCGGAGGCGGTGCGTGTGCACGTCGATCGCCAGCCGGGCCGAGGGACTGCCGGCGTCGGCGGCGGCGCGCACCTCCCGCATGTCCCCCGAGCCGTCGGGCAGCGCGGCTAGGCCGGCCAGCCCGGACGACCGCTCCAGGCCGCACTCCACCTCCGCCAGGCTCAGCCCGTGCCGCAGCAGCCACACCACCAGGCCGGGGTCGAGGTTCCCGCACCTGGTCGCCATGACCAGGCCCTCCAGTGGGGTGAAGCCCATGGTGGTATCGACGCTGACGCCGTCGCGCACCGCGGCGAGCGACGACCCGGCGCCGAGGTGGCAGGTCACCACGCGCAGCCCGCGATCGCGGCCGAGCAACCGCGCGCACCGGCCCGAGGCGTACCGGTGGGACAGCCCGTGGAACCCGTACCGGCGCAGGCCGAAGCGCTCGGTCCAGTCGCCGGGCAGCGCGTATCGGGCGGCCGCCGGCGGCAGCCCGGCGTGGAACGCGGTGTCGAAGCAGGCGACCTGCGGCAGGCCGGGCAGGGCGGCCCGGGTGGCCCTTATCCCGTACAGCGCGCGCGGCTGGTGCAGCGGCGCCAGGTCGGTCAGCTCGCCGATGGCCGCGATGACCGCCTCGTCGATGACCGTGGCCGCGGTGAACCGGCTGCCGCCGTGGACCACCCGGTGGCCGACCGCATCCAGGCCGGGCCGCTGGCCGCGCAGGAACTCGCGCAGGCCCGCGTGCCCGGGATGGCCGTCCCATGGGTCGATGGTGAGCGCCGCCGTGACCTCGTCGGCCGGGCCGAGCACGCTGAGCTTGAGGCTGCTCGACCCGGCGTTGACGACCAGGACTCCGTTCACTAGGCCGGGGCCGGGTCGGACCAGGTCCAGTCGCGGATCTCGGGCAGGTCCTCGCCGTGCTCGCGGATCCAGGCGCGATGCCTGACCCGCGCGTCCGCCATCTGCTGGCGCAGCCACGCGGCCGAGTTGCCCAGACCGGGAACCCGGTCGATCACGTCCATGACCAGGTGGAACCGGTCCATGTCGTTCATCACGACCATGTCGAACGGCGTGGTCGTGCTGCCCTCCTCCTTGTATCCGCGGACATGGAACTGGTCGTGGCCGGCCCGGCTGTAGGTCAGGCGGTGGATCAGCCACGGGTACCCGTGGTAGGCGAAGATCACCGGGCGGTTGGTGGTGAACAGCGCGTTGAACTCGGCGTCGCTCATCCCGTGCGGGTGCTCGGTGGCCGGCTGCAGCCGCATCAGGTCGACCACGTTGACCACCCGGACCCGCAGCCGCGGCAGGTACTGGCGCAGGATGCTGGTGGCCGCGAGGATCTCCAGGGTCGGCACGTCGCCCGCGCAGGCCAGCACGACGTCGGGCTCCTCGCCCGGGCCGTCGTTGCTGGCCCACTCCCAGATCCCCGCGCCCCGGGTGCAGTGCAGGATGGCGGCGTCCATGTCGAGCCAGTCCAGGGACGGCTGCTTGCCGGAGACGATCACGTTCACGTAGTCGCGGCTGCGCAGGCAGTGGTCGGCCACCGAGAGCAGGGTGTTGGCGTCCGGCGGCAGGTAGACCCGGATCACCTGGGCCTTCTTGTTCATCGCGAGGTCGATGAAGCCCGGGTCCTGGTGCGAGAAGCCGTTGTGATCCTGGCGCCACACATGCGAGGTGAGCAGGTAGTTCAGCGACGCGACCGGGCGCCGCCAGGGCAGCCGCCTGCTGGTCTCCAGCCACTTCGCGTGCTGGTTGAACATCGAGTCGACGATGTGGATGAACGCCTCATAGCAGGAAAACAAGCCGTGCCGGCCGGTCAGCAGGTAGCCCTCCAGCCAGCCCTGGCAGACGTGCTCGGACAGGATCTCCATCACCCGGCCGTCGGGGGCGAGGTTCAGGTCGACGTCGATGACCCGCTCCTCCCAGGTCTTGCCGGTGACCTCGAGCAGGGCGCCCAGGCGGTTCGACTCGGTCTCGTCCGGGCCGACCACGCGGAAGTTCCGGTTCGCCCCGTTGCGCTCCATCACGTCGCGCAGCAGGCCGCCGAGCACCCGGGTCGGCTCCGAGGTGCGGGCGCCCGGCGACGGCACCGGCACCGCGTAGTCGCGGAAGTCGGGCATGGCCAGGTCGCGCAGCAGCAGCCCGCCGTTGGCGTGCGGGTTCGCGCCCAGCCGCCGGGCACCGTGCGGGACCAGGCCGAGCAGGCCCTCGCGCGGCGCCCCGTCGGCGTCGAACAGCTCCCGCGGCCGGTAGGACCAGAGCCACTCCTCGAGCTGGCGCAGGTGCTGGGGGTTGGTCTGGACCTCGGCCAGCGGTACCTGGTGGGCCCGCCAGGTCCCCTCTACCGGCAGGCCGTCCACCTCGGCCGGGCCGGTCCAGCCCTTGGGCGACCGCAGCACGATCATGGGCCACCGGGCGGACTGAGCCGGGGAGAGACGGTGCGTCATTCCTGCTGTTCCGCTCTCGGTCCGGGCCCGGCGCTGGATCGCGTGAATCGAGGTGATCGCGGCGTCGAGCGCGGCGGCCATGTCCCGGTGCATGGCCAGGGGCTCATGGCCGGTCACGTAGATCGGCTCGTAGCCGTAGCCGCGTAGCAGCCCGTCGAGCTCGTCCTCCGGTATCCGCGCCAGTACCGTCGGGTTGGCGATCTTCCAGCCGTTCAGGTGCAGGATCGGCAGCACCGCGCCGTCCCGGGCCGGGTCGAGGAACCGGTGCGAGTGCCAGCTGGCGGCGAGCGGCCCGGTCTCGGCCTCGCCGTCGCCGACCGCGCAGGCCACGATCAGGTGCGGGTTGTCCAGCGCCGCGCCGTGCGCGTGCGCCAGCGAGTACCCGAGCTCGCCGCCGTCGTGGATCGAGCCGGGGGTCTGCGGGGACACGTGGCTGGGCACTCCGCCGGGGAACGAGAACTGGCGGAAAAGCTCCCGCATGCCGCCCGCGTCGCGCGGGACGCTCGGGTACACCTCGCTGTAGCTGCCCTCCAGCCAGGAGTTGGCCAGCGCGGCTGGTCCGCCGTGCCCGGGCCCGATGACGAAGATCATGGACTGGTTGTGAGTCATGATCGCCCGGTCGAGGTGGGCCCAGATGAAGTTCAGCCCGGGCGTGGTTCCCCAGTGGCCGAGCAGCCGCGGCTTGATGTGCTCGGGCCGCAGCGGCTCGGTGAGCAGCGGGTTGTCGAGCAGGTAGATCTGGCCGGCCGAGAGATAGTTGGCGGCGCGCCAGTAGCTGTCCAGCGTGCGGGCCTCCGCCTCGGTCAGCGAAGGCTGTGCCACCGTCGTCATGTCGGTCCCCCCGGGTCCGGTTGGCTGCCGCGGACAGGCGGCCACCGGTGGTCCGGGCCGCCACGGGTCATTCAACCAATCGCCCCCGGCCAGGGGGCAGAGTCGTTGGTCCCGGGATCCCCCCGGCGCGATCCCGGCGCCGTCGGCGTCGGCGCGGCGGGTCCCTCGCCCGCGTCGCGGTCCGTTGTCGGCATCGCGGTCCGCCGGTCCCCCGGACCTGGCGCGGCGGGCAACGCAATGCCCGATGTTTGGCGCTGAGCCATTCCTGGGAGAATCAGCTAGTAGCCAGAACTAAACGGCGAGCGGAAGGCCGCTTGGCCCGTTTTGGCCAGAAAGGCCGCCCTTTGGCCCGGCGCCATTCGAGGATGGTGCATTCAGGCGGCGGCCGCGCACAACGACGGGGGAGAATGTCCGGGGAGACAGCGCCCGCCGCCCTGGGCGGCGTACCCGCAATGGCGCACGTGAAAATGGCCCGCCCGCGGCGCGATTGAGGGACGGGCAAGCCCGTTTGTATGAGCCGCCCGGCGGGACAAATACCGGTCGATCGGTCTGCCGATGCTGCCCGGAACCCGGCCTGCGGGGACGGAACTCATGAGTCGATAGGGAAGGCTAGATGGGGCTACAAGCAATACACACAGAGCGGCCGGACGAACGGGGGCCGGAGGAACGCACGCCCGCGCGCGAGGAACGCCGGCCTCGGCGGACGCCACGCAGGCTCGCGCACCCGGTCAGGATCATCCTGCTGGTCGTGGTGAGCGGGGCGGTGCTGGCGGGCGGCACCGCGTTCGCGGTGACGTCCGCCGTGACCTCGCGCGGCAAGACCGGGACCGCGTCCGCGGCGAACGACGCGGAGGCGGCCAACCACGCGCGCGCCGGGACCGCGATCCCGCTGCGGGTGCTGTC
>JASHUI010000022.1:0-3887 GCA_030040095.1 Streptosporangiaceae bacterium
TCCTCGCCGGTGCCGAGCTCCCAGCCGCCGGCCGCGGCCAGTCCGGCCATCAGGCACTGCGGCCCGGACAGCAGGGCCGGGCGGAACCAGAGCGTGACGGTGAGCCCGCCCGGGCCCGGCACCTCCTCGCCGAGCTCCGCGATGAAATAGGACCCGCTGACCAGATCCTGGCGCCGCCCGGGGAACCGGCCGAGGGACATCGCGGGAGCGGCCGGGCGGGCGTCCTGCCCGAGCCGGATCACCTCGGCGGTGAATTCCGGCCTGGTGCTGCTGACCTTGACATCGACGGTGTCGCCCGGGTGAGCGACGCAGGGTTGCGCGTAGCCGATCAGTTCCACGTCGGTCATCCGTTTCGCCTCGTAACGGGTCCGGCCCACCGCCGGTGCAGCAGCGTCGCGCCGTCCTGCACCACGCTGGCCTCGATGACCGACGAGCCGCGGTGCGAGGTGCTCCGGACGGCGACCTGGATCCGCTCCCCGGCGGGCAGGCATACCCCGATGCCTACCTCGGCCTGCACCGTGGCGCCGTCCGGCCGCCCCGGGCGGACCCGTGCGGTGAACAGCTCGTCCGAGCGCAGGTCGGCGCCGGACGGCGGGGTCACGCGGGCGCGCACCCCGAACGCGACGGCCCGCTCGCCGGTGGTCTTGTCCTCAGTCACCCGGTAGACCGGCTCGCCGTCGCTGACCCAGCCCGGGTCGGCCCCTGGAGGCGGCGGCGTGATCGAGGCCGGCTCATCGCCTCCGGCCGCCGGGCGGACCGGCAGCCGCAGCTCGCAGGGTGAGTCCGGGCCGGTGGTGACGGTCAGCTCGGGGTTGGCCGGGGTCGGCCAGATATGCGGGAAGTCCGCGCACGCCACGCACAGGCGCAGCCGGGACCCGGCCGGCACCTCGAAGGCGGCCGAGCTCAGCGCCACCGTGATCTTCCGCGGCGACCCGGCCGCCGGCCCGGCGGGCGGGACACGGAGCCAGCCGGAGGTGATCAGCGTCGACCGCTCGTCCGGGCCGACCGCCGACACCCGCACCACCAGGTTCGTCTCGCCGTCGGCCGGCAGGCTCACCTGCAGGTCGGCCTCGGGGGTGCCCGCGATCAGCAGCGGCTCGGGCAGCGGGTCGCCGGTGAACGTGAGGCTGCGCGCGTCGTCGCCGCTCTGCTCCTCGGGCCAGCCGCTGCCGGTGCCGAACGGGTCCCAGATTCCCGCGGCCAGCCCGACCAGGGGGTCGGCGCGATAGCTGCGGGCGGCCGTCTCGGCCGGCGGCGCCGGCTCCAGGCGGTTCCCGGCCGGGAAGAAGCGCCGGGTGGTCACGCCGGGCGGCGGCCAGTGCCTCGCGGCCCGCCACCCGCCGCCGTGGGAGAAGTACAGTACCGGCGGCTCGCCCGCGGCCGGGTCCGCCGCCGTGGCCGGGTCCGTAGAAAGGCAGCGATCCCACCAATCGGCCATCGCGCTCACCCAGTCGTAGGGCTGCACGGCGGACAGGTGCGGCAGCACGTGCATCCACGGCCCCATGATGAGCCGCTTCGCGCCCCCTACCTGGTCGAACGCGCCGAACATGGCGTCGGAGTAGGCGTCGGCCCAGCCGCCGATGAGCATCGCGGGCACCTCGATCGCGGTGGCATCCACGACCCGGGCCTGCCAGTAGTCGTCGCGTTCCGGGTGGGCCTGCCAGGTCAGCGCGTGCGGCGGCGCGTTCTCCAGGCGCTCCAGCCGCTGCCGCCAGGTGCGCTGCCAGCGGCCGCCGCGGTCCTGCCGCGTGGGCGGGCAGAGCCCGAGCGCCAGCATGTGCGCCGCCCAGGCGTACCGGCCGAGCATGGCCGGGCAGCCGCCGGGAGCGATCGTGTCCCGGTACATGTCCGTCGTGGCGTACACGGCCACGATGCCCCGAAGATGCGGCGGCCGGCAGGCAGCGGCCGCCAGGGCGTTCATTCCTCCATAGGAAACGCCCCAGGCGCCCACGCTTCCGTCGCACCACGGCCGGGCGGCGGCCCATTCGATGATCTGCGCGCAGTCACTGCCCTCCCGGGGCAGGTCGAAGCTTTCCGCGTAACTCCCCTCGGACGCTCCGGTGCCGGCCATGTCCGCGAACAGGGTCGCGTACCCGCGCCGGGCCAGGCCGATCCTGGTCCCCTCGAACAGGCTGCCGATGATGTCGTCGGCACGGTAGGGGTAGTAGCTGACCAGCACCGGCCCGCTGGGCCGGCCGGGCGGGCGGTACAGATCGCCGGACAGCCGGGTG
The DNA here is from genome assembly GCA_030040095.1 of Streptosporangiaceae bacterium. Lineage (GTDB taxonomy): Bacteria > Actinomycetota > Actinomycetes > Streptosporangiales > Streptosporangiaceae > JASHPR01. The sequence continues at coordinate 2,232 of JASHUI010000022.1, forward strand.
CCGTCGGCGAGCGGGATCACCAGGCCGCGTTCGACCAGGACGCCGGCCGGGGATTCGGCGGCCATCGGCTAGATCCTCTCGATGTCGGCGACGGCGGCGGGCCGGATGACCATCTCGGTAACGGCCACCCGCCGCGGCCGGGACGTCAGCCAGGCGACCGCGTCGGCGATGTCCTCGGGCAGCAGCGCTCCGCCCGCCTCGACCAGCGGCCGGACCACCGGGCTGCCCCGGGTGAGCGGGGTGTCGACCAGGCCGGGCTCGATCAGCGCGACCCGGACGTTGCTGGCCTGCAGCTCCTTGCGCACCGCGTGCCCGAGGCCGACCACGCCCCACTTGCTGGCGATGTACAGCGGCTCGCCCACGTAGCTGTCCCGCCCGGAGGCGGACGCGATCATCACGATGTCGCCGCCGCCGGCCTCGACCATCAGCGGGGCAACGGCCCGGATGCTGTTGGCCATGCCGAGCAGGTTGGTCTGCACCACCCGCTGCCACCGCTGCGGCGAGCCGCTGGTGATGCTCGACTGGTCGGCGACGCCCGCGCTCGCCACGAGCACGTCGATCCGGCCCAGCTCGGCGCGGATCAGGGCGACCGCCCGCTCCACGGACTCGAAGTCGCGGACGTCGGCCTCGAGCGGCTGGGCCTGGATCCCGGCGGCCCGCAGTTCGCCCGCGGCCTCCGCCAGCTCCGGGCCGGGCAGCGAGAGCAGCACGACCGTGGCCCCGGTCCGGCCGCAGGCCCGGGCGCAGGCCAGCCCGATGCCGGTGGCCCCGCCGGTGATCAGCGCGACCGGCGGCCCGCTTGGCCCGCTCACTGGACCGCCGTGGTGGCGCCGGTGATGAGGCCGACGAGTTCCATGCCGGTCAGCTGCCGCTCACGGTGATCGAGATCGGCGATCTTGCGTCCCAGCCGGAACACCGCGACCCGGTCCGCGACCCGCAGCACGTGTTCCATGTTGTGGCTGACCAGCAGCGTGGCCACGCCCTGCGACTTGAGCCCCTCGATGAGCGCGAGCACGGCCTCGGTCTGCTGGACGCCGAGCGCGGCCGCGGGCTCGTCCATGATCACCACCCGGCTGCCCCACAGCACCGCCCGCGCGACCGCCACCGCCTGCCGCTGGCCGCCGGACAGGGCCCCGGCCTTGGAGGTAACCGGCGGCATGCGCAGCCCGAGCCGGCTGAAGGACGCCTCCACCTCGCGGCGCATCCGCCGCTTGTCGATGCGCCGGGCGAGCGCCGCCAGCCTGCCCGGGCCGTAGAGCTCGCGGCCCAGGTACATGTTCTCCACGATGCTGAGCGTCGGGACCAGCGCCAGGTTCTGGAACACGGTCTCGATCCCGGCCTCGCGGATCGTCCGGGCACCGGTCTCGGCCCAGGGCTTGCCGTTCACCCGGATCTGCCCGGAGTCCGGCCGCGCCACCCCGGAGATGATCGAGATCAGCGTGCTCTTGCCGGCCCCGTTGTCGCCCACCAGGCCGAGCACCTCCCCCTGGCCGAGGGAGAGCGAGACGCCGCGCAGCGCGACCACCGGCCCGAAGCGCTTGGTGATGTCCAGGACCTCCAGCGTCGGCGCCCCGTCCCCGGCGCCGCCGGCGCGACCGCCCAGCTCGCCCTCGCCGGGTTCCGGGCGGGGCCGTCCGGCCGGATGGCCGTTCGCAC
>JASHUI010000023.1:0-2558 GCA_030040095.1 Streptosporangiaceae bacterium
CGGGAACTCGGCCAGGTCCGGCAGGCCGGGCCGGAGGCTGCAGCGCGGCGGCCCGTCCGCCGAGGGCGGCGCGGCGGGAGACCGGGGCGCCGGGTGGTCGTATCCCTCGCCGGCCGGCCGGGCGGCGACGCGGGTGCCCGAGCCTTGCCTGGCCGTCAGCCAGCCCTCGGCGACGAGCTGGCCGTAGGCGTCGGCCACCGTGTTGCGCGCGACGCCCAGGTCGGCGGCCAGGGTCCGGGTGGCGGGCAGCCGCGTCCCGGCCGCCAGCCTGCCGGTCTGGACCGCCTGCCGGAGGGCCGTCTCGACCGAGGCCCGCACCCGCGGGCCGGCGAGCTCGAGGTGCAGGTCGAGCCCGGCCGAGTGGCCGGGATCCAGGGCGGGAGAGTCGTCCGCGTTCCGATTGGCCCATATTTTCATCATAGAAATGGACCATAGTCCTGGGCCTTATCGCGGCTAGCGTGGGGGCATGACAACGACATCAACCACCGCAGAGCAGACGACGAACCAGGCGCCGGTCCGGCTCGACGTCGAGGCGCACGTCCCGGCGTTCTACCGGGCCATGGCCCACCTGGACCAGGCCGCCACCAAGGAACTCGACCGGGCGGATTTCGATCCGCGGCTGCGTGAGCTGGTCCGGGTCCGCGCCTCGCAGCTCAACGGCTGCGCGTACTGCATCGACATGCACACCAAGGACGCCCGCGCGATCGGCGAGACCGAGCAGCGGCTCTACGCGCTGCCCGCCTGGCGCGAGGCCCCGTTCTTCACCGCCCGCGAGCGGGCCGCGCTCGCCTTCGCCGAGACCGTGACCCTGCTCGCGGACTCCCACGTCCCGGATGCGGCCTACGAGGCGGTGGCCGCCGAGTTCGGGCCGGAGGAGATCGCGGCCCTGCTCGGGCTGATCGTCACCATCAACGCGTGGAACGCGCTGTCGGTGAGCGCGCGCTGCTGGGTGCCCGGCTCCTATCAGCCCTGACAATATAGGTTCAATGAGACAGTCACCGGACGCATCAGGCACCGACCTCGCCGCGCGCTTCCTGGCGCTGCACCGTCCCGGCCAGCCGCTGCTGATGCCCAACCCGTGGGACATCGGGTCGGCCCGGGTGCTGGCCTCGCTGGGCTTCGAGGCGCTCGCCACGACCAGCAGCGGCTTCGCCGGGACGCTGGGCCGGCCCGACGGCGCGGTTACCCGGGATCAGGCCATCGCGCACGCCGGCCTGATCGCCGGGGCCACGCCGCTGCCGGTGTCCGCAGACCTGGAGAACGGCTTTGCCGACGACCCGGCGGACGTGGCCGAGACCGTACGGCTGGCGATCGAGGCCGGGCTGGCCGGCTGCTCGATCGAGGACTTCAGCGGGCGGGCCGACGATCCCATCTACGAGGCGTCCCGCGCCGTCGAGCGGGTCGCGGCGGCGGCCGAGGCCGCCCGCGCCGGGCCACGGCGGCTGGTCCTCACCGCGCGTGCCGAGAACCATCTGCACGGCCGCGACGACCTGGCCGACACCATCGCGCGGCTGCAGCGCTACGCCGAGGCCGGAGCGGACGTGGTCTACGCGCCAGGGCTCAGCCGCGCCAGCGACATCCGGGCCGTCGTCGAGGCCGTGGACCGGCCGGTCAACGTCCTGGCCCTGGCCGACACGCCGCCGGTGGCCGAACTGGCCGCGCTCGGCGTGGCCAGGATCTCGGTCGGCGGGGCGTTCGCGTTCGCGGCGCTCGGCGCGCTGGCCGAGGCGGGGCGGGAGCTGCGGACCGCGGGTACCTACGGTTACCTGCGGAACGCCGCAGCCGGGCGGCAGGCCGCCGCGGCCGCGTTCTCGGCCTGACTCAGCCGGGCAACCGGAACCTGGCGAACAGGGCCCGGTGGTCGCTGCCGACCACGGGATGGACCGAGGTCGCGAGCACCTCGCAGCGCGGGTCGACCAGCACGTGGTCGAAGGCCAGCAGGGGCGGGCGGCCGCGCGGCTCCGGGCCCCAGGTGGGGACCAGCCCGCGGCCCACCCGGCTGGCCGCGTCGACGTGGCCAAGGCGCAGCAGCCTGCGGAACTGCTCGTGGTCCTGGGTGGCGTTGAAGTCCCCGGCCAGCACCACCGGCGGGTCACCGGGCGGCGGCAGCGCGGCCAGTTCGAAGCGCCAGCGCGGGGCCGAAGGCAGCGACCAGGGCGGCATCGGCGGATGCGGGTGCACGCAGACCAGCTGCGCCGAGCGGCCGTCCGGCAGGTCCAGCCGCGCCGTCGGCTGGGAGGCGTAGCTGGGCCCGATGGTCAGGCCCTCTCGCAGCGGATGCCGGGCGTAGATGGCGCTGCCCCGGTACCGATAACCCTCGATGTCCAGCATCTCGTGCGGCAGCAGGTCGCCAAGCCCGTCCCGCTTGAGACGGGCGGCCGCGTCCTCGGTGACCTCCTGGAGGAACAGCACGTCGGCGCCGGTCCGCCGGACCAGCTCAACCAGCTCGGGCCCGGCGGCGCCGCCGGCCAGCACGTTGACGGTCAGCACGCTCAGCGCGGGCCCGCGGGCCGTGGGCTGACGGTGCGGGATCGCGCGCGGCACGACGACGCCGGCCA